>NZ_JBTBFV010000016.1:0-96409 GCF_054786995.1 Mycobacterium sp. ZZG | reverse complement strand
CTTTCACCGGAAGTGCCTTTCTGAAGTTGTGCCGATAAGTGCGTAAGGAACACTCATCATCGCAGCTCAGAGGGCACTTTCCTCATATCAACACTCGCCTACCAGGCAATTCATCGGTGGATTCAGGCTAAGCCCCACCTGAAAGCCCGGAAGATCACAGGCGATGTGGGACAAGGTAGCCGCGGCAAGGGTGAACAGCCCTTCTCTCTACTTCAGGCCCTGAAAGGGCTGTGAGACAATAGATGTAGGAGGTCAGGTACCTCTGCATCCTTCCGGGGCCTGGTGCCCAGATCCATCATCCGTGCCTGATGCGCGGGTTTCACTTTCAAGAATCCGATAAGGACAATCAATGGCCATTGAGGTCACTTCAGGCAACACCACGTTGCTTCAGTCCCAGGTTGCTAACCTGCTGGTGCAGCCCTTGGAGCAGGCGAGCACATTCCTTGCTGCCGGCCCGCAGATCTTCGACACCTCTGATCAGCTTCGCATCCCGCGTATCGCCTCTGGTGTGACCGCTGGGTTCGTCGCTGAAGGTGCCCAGATCACCGATGGTGACGTATCTTTCGATGAAGTCACGTTGCTGCCCTCCACCCTCAAGTCACTGAAGGTGCTGGTGCGCTTCTCCAATGAGATGGCACGTCAGAGTGTTGTAGCTTTGGAACAGACCTTGCGGACCCGCCTCGTTACCGATGTGGCGAACGCTTTGGACGCCGCCCTGTGGGATGGCACGGGAACGTCGAACACCATCAAGGGCATTCTGCGGGCTACCGGCATTGCCGCCGGCGTGCTGGATCTCGCCGACGCCGACTCACTGATCGACGGCCTTGCCACCGCCCAGGCGAACAAGGTCACCCCTTCGCATTGGGTGATGGCATCTGACAGCTTCGCCAAACTGCGGAAGCTGAAGATTGCCGTGCCCGACGAGACGAACGGTGTCGCTACCTACAACCAGTACTTGTTTGATCCGTCCACGATTCAGAACGGCACGGCCTTCCAGTTGTTCGGCCTGCCTGTGATCGTCACGGACAACATCCCTGCCGTGTCGACTAAGAATCGTGTGGCTCTGGTGGACTTCGGCAAGGTTGCGGTTGCTCGTGATGTTGACGCCGAGGTGAAGATCCTTGATCAGACGTGGGGTGACTATGACTCCATCGGTATTCGTGTCGTCACCCGGTATGACGTGGGCCTGTTGCAGCCCAAGGCTGTCACACTGCTGACCGAGGCCTGAGCATGGCCGCGCCAACGGCGTCAGACCTCGGCGCGTTCCTAGGCCGCAGTGTTACCACGGAGCAGGGTAACGCTGTCCTAGCAGTGGTGACGGCTATGGCATCGGCCTACACGCGGGGAGTCGGCTTCACCGATGGTATTCCCAACGACGACATTCGTTCGGTAATCATCAGCGCCGCAAGTCGATTGGTGGTCAACAGCCCCAATCCACAGGCTGCGACCTATGAAGTCCACGGACCCGACTCATTTCGGCATGAAGGTGCGCCCCTGGCCTTCAGTGTTGCCGAACTGTATACGCTCAACCGCTACCGCGTGCGAGCACTCTAGACAACGCCCAAGCGGGGGCTTTCCTACCGAAAGTATGTTCTTCCAGCCTTCACCCCGCTAGGCGGGCCTCCCCGTACCTTTGGGGCATTGGATGGGGAGGCCACCACAACTTTCAAAAGGCAACTGCCATCGAGTCCGTTACCTAGCTCGGCGGCGGGGTCGGGATTGGTCTCCCGACCACTGGCGCGCACCCGTTTTCTCCTCGGTGTCGCTGCGCCTTGGGGGTGTCGTTCTTGAGGATGTGGCGGCACCCCCTCCAACTTCTCCGCATGGGCTACCGGGATGGTCCAGGAGCAGACGAGAGACCCCCCTTGCATGTGGGTTCCAGTGCAAGGGGGGTCTCTTCATGTCTTCATACTGCGAGCGTGTTGCACACCTCGGCGAACCTTTGCTCGAACCAAGACCGGGACTTACCGATCCTCGCCGCCAGTAATGCACAGTTCTCGGTGGGGTGGTGCTCGATCTGCTCGCACACCTGCGACCAGTGCTCGTAGCGGGGATGCTCTCGCCACGCTCCCGATAGCAGGGCTGCGCGGCATTTCCTGGCCTTGGCGTGACGTTGGTCGTAGCGGTCGATATGTCCGGGGTCGAGAAGGCCTCTGCGGGATCTCCCGTCCTTCTCGGTGGCCCCACCCCACACACCCTCCGGTTCCCCATGTCGGAGATCTGAGCACGTCGCCTGGATACGGCACATTCCGCAGAGCTTCTGCATCTTCTCGATTGAGGCTTCGTCTTCGGCCCACACCAGATCGGGCACAGCCTGACACGGCGCTACGAGCCCCCACGCGGTCCCGTCCTGACCGGCGAGACGCAGATCCTCTACGGCGTTGAACATGTTTCCCTCCCGCTGTACGTACCTGTTGACGGTGAAAGTACTCGGTTGTCAACACGTGCGCAAGAGGTGAAATCTGTTGCGCTGCAGCTAATCCTAGGTGTTGCAACACCTATCCAGGCATCGCGGTGCCTATAGAAAATGACCTAAGACTGAGCCAATTTAGACAAGGCATCAGCAATCACGGCGTCACGCTCGGCGGCGGCAATCTGATAACGCATCGCCATGGCCGGGGTTGTGTGTCCAATCCGCTTCATGAGTTCTTTAGTCGTCGCCCCCGCTTGAGCCGCCAACGTCGCTCCCACATGCCGCAGATCATGGACCCTCATATCTGGCTTCCCGACAGAGGCGAAGCCAGCCTTCACCGACTTCGTGAATGCGGTCGTAGACAACCGTTTGCCGCGAGTAGTGGTGAACACGAACGCCTCGGGGCCGGCGCCCGTGTGTGTCTTCATGTGCGCCCGCAGCAAGTCAGCGACATGCGGAGGAACCGTCACGTCTCGGATGCCCGCGTCAGTTTTCGGAGGACCGACCACTAACTGATTGTCGACACGGGTGGCGGCACGGCGAATCTTCAAGATCATTCGTCCGTCAACGTCTGCCACATCCTTGCGGCGAAGTTCGATCAATTCCCCAAAGCGCAGGCCGCACCATGCAGCCAGCGGGACCGCCGCCCGGTATTGCGCTGGCGCAGACTCGGCAACCTTGGTCAACTCGGCGGGAGCCAACGCCTGGACCTCCCGCGCCTTCGGAGGCTTTCCCGCCGTCTTGATCTGGCAGGGATTCTCGGTCACCACCTTGTCCTCACGGGCCGTGTTGAAGATGGCCTTGAGGAGCTGATAGGCGTGGGTGTTGCGCGTCGGCGTGCCCTTCCCCAGCCCGACCCACCATGCCCGCACATCGGCCGGCGTCACCGCTCGCACAATCTCGTCACCCAAACCGGGCAGGATTCGGCTGTTCAAGAGATCCCGGTACAGGGCGCGGGTCTTCGGAGTGAGGTCGCGGTGCTCCATCCAGCGGCTGGCGTACTCCCGCAGTGTGGTGCCCGCATCGGCCTTCGCCACCTCCCGGCTTTCCGGTGGGGTCCACTCCCCTAACTCGATCAGCCTTCGCTCCGAGGCCAACCACGCCTCGGCGTCCATCCTGCTGTCATAGGTGTGCGTGGCGTAGTACCTATGGCCATCGTCGTAGACGTAGGACGCCTGAACGCGCCCGTTACGCATGGTCCGTAGAGTGCCCCACGACCGCCGTCTGGCTGTCTTCTGTGCCGCCATATCTGCAACCTTATCGCAACGCTTCTAAGTCATCCCATGTCTGTGAGCTGCGGTTTCTGTCCAATCTAAGGTTGCAAGGACGAGCACAGTAAATAGCCTCTGAACAGGCAATACTAGCCATTTATACTTACAGGTTGTGATCCTGGCTGTCGCGGGTTCGAGTCCCGTCAGCCACCCCGCAGGTGGAAGCGCCGTCTACTCCGGTAGGCGGCGCTTCTGCTTTTGCGTCGACGAATCCAGGAGGCGGTCCCCGAACGCATCGACGCCGCCCTGAGATCCTCAGAGCGGCGTCGACGAGAAGTTTCCGGGGGTCAGACGTTGGCGTTGCCGGCCTTCCACTGCTCCCACGGGATGTTCCAGTCGCCCAGCCCGTCGGTGCCCGGCAGGGTCGTGCCGACGGTGTTGACGATCTCGACCACGTCACCCCGCTTGGAGTTGTCATGGAACCACCGCCCATTACTGGTGCTCACGTTGATGCAGCCGTGGCTCACGTTGCTGCTGCCCTGGCTGCCCACCGACCACGGCGCGGCATGCACGTAAATGCCGCTGTAGGAGATCTGGGTGGCCCAGTCGACCTCGGTGCGGTAGCCGTTGGCCGAGTTGACGGGCACGCCGTAGGTGGACGAGTCCATCACCATGTGCGAGCGCCGGTCCCCGACGATGTACACCCCGTTGTTGGTCGGGGTGCTGTTCTTGCCCATCGACACCGGCATGGTCTTGACCACTTCGCCGTTACGCCGGACGGTCAACGTCTTCGTGTTGTCGTCGACGGTGGTGATGACCTCGTCGCCGATCTTGAAACTGGTCTGGACGTTGTCCTGCCCGAACAGCCCGTCGCCCAAGTCCACGCCGTAGGTGTTGACCTCCACCTTGACGGTCGTCCCCGGCTTCCAGTACTTGGCCGGACGCCAGCGCACCTCGCGGTTGTTGAGCCAGTAGAACGCGCCCTCGACGGGCGGGTCGGTCTTGACGGTGATCGCGCGCTGCGCCGCGAGCCGGTTCGGGATGTTCTCGTCGAACCGGATGGCCACCGGCTGCCCGACACCGACGACCTCACCGTCGCTGGGCACGACGTAGGGCATCGTCAGGTTCTCCGGTGAATGCGTCTCGAAAGTCATCTCCCGGCTGGTGACGCCGCCCAGACCGAGGGATTGCGCGCGGATCGTGTAGCTCTTGTTGTAGCCGAGCGGCTCCGCGGTCTCCCACGTCAGCCCGTCCTCGGACAACTGCCCCTCGACGGTCTTGCCGTTCTCGTTGACCATCGTCACCGAACCGAGCACACCGTCCTCGGCGGTGACCGTCACCGGGGAGTCGACGCTGACGCCGACAGCACCGTCCTGAACCGAGGCCGTCAGCTTTGGGATCAGAAGATCGCCGAAGGGCGTGCCCTTGTCAGTGATGACCTGCGCCTGCGGCGCTTCGGCGTCTCCGCCGCAGCCGCTGAGGCCGAGCACGATCGCCGGAATCAGCACAGCAGCCGTCAGCCATGACCGTTGCCGCCGCGCCCGGGTCGCCGTGTTGACCTGCCACATAAGCCGCTCCACCTCGCCTACAGGGATTTGCCCGCAAATTGTCGTCGACAATTCTACGGTCACTTCCGACATGAGGGCCCGACCGCGATGTCACGCCTTGAACCGCGGACGAACTGGGGATTTCCTTCCAGCGCCACGGGCCTGTTATTGTCTCACACGCGCGCCGTTAGCTCAGTTGGTAGAGCAGCTGACTCTTAATCAGCGGGTCCGGGGTTCGAAACCCTGACGGCGCACCACGACAGAAGCCCCGCCTCGGCGGGGCTTCTGTGATTTTTGGCTTGCGGGACGGCCCGGCCCGGCGTTACGGGCGGCAGAGGGGGCGGCTGGGCCGCTCCCTATCCGTCACCGTTTCGTCAGCGCCGCGGACCAGCGCCGGGCTGGCCCAGCAACGGGTTGACCTGGCCGGGCTGGCCCGTGTGCTCCCGCTGATGCTGCGCGATCGCCTGCACCAGTGGGTTGTCCTTCATCAGCTGACGGCGGTCCTCCTCCGAGAGCTCGTAGAACGTCCACATCCCCCAGGCCGCCGGCCGCACGTACAGGGTCACCTTCTGCCGCTTGCGGGTGTTCTGCGGCAGCATCGCCGGGATCGCCACCACCCGATCCAGTGTCACCGCACTGGCCAGCTCCTGGGCGAGCTTGTCCACATCGGCGATGTCTTGCAGTTCGTAGACCGATGTTTGATGGCTCGGCTGGTCCGGGCCTTGCAGGGCCAGAAACCACGACATACCGCGTCTCCTTCGCTCGTCCTGAAGATCAGCGTCAGCGTAGAGGACGGCGCGGCACAGGACGCCGCCCACGCCCCCCAGCGAATCACCGACGAACCGGTTTTACGATCACGATAGTTTCGGCGAGTTCTGCACACTTCAGCCCCTTATGTGCTAGTTGTGGCACATCGGTGATATCCGCTTGGTCGCCGGAATAGATCTGCCGGTAACGGCTTCATGGGCGCCGAGAGAATTACATGGCCTGTGTGCTGGGCAAAGAGTGGACAGGATGTTAGGGTTCCAGTTAGCTGGCGCGGCAGAGGGAGTCGCCGGGCCGAGGCGGGGAATCAGAATCGAGGAATTTGCTGATGTCAGGGCCAGTCGAACCGGTCAGCGCCGGGGTTGACGGCGAGGACGCACCCCGGGGCGCTGCGGCGCAACGACCGGTAACCGTGCACAGCTGCACCAGGATCGGCCGGGTGGCCAATCCTCCCGGCTTTTCCTTCTCCGATTGGTTCCGGACCGGCCGTAGTCGCTGACCGGGTCCCGGCTATCTGCTGCGTCGGACCGCGACGATGACGATCACGATGCCGATTCCGGCCAGCGACGCGATCACCTTCGGCTGCTTGACGAAGCGAATGACACCGGCCTTCATGTCGTCGGCCAGACGGCGGGGGTTGGCCCGCACGGCGAGCGAGTCGACGGTGATCGCCAACTGCTCGCGCGCCTGATCGATCTCAGCCTTGATGGTGTCCGGATCCCGGTCCGCCACTTCTGCCTCCATTGCCACAGCGCCGGCCGTATTCCGACGATCAGTTTCTGCCGAACTACCCTAGTTGAGCCAGGGCGCATGTGAGTGCCCCGGTCGACTGAACGACCACCACACCCGCTCGGGCCGTCTGAAGGGACATCCAGCCATGCCGCAAACTCCCCGACTCGAGGTCGGCGACACAGCGCCCGCGTTCAGCCTTCCCGACGCCGACGGCAACACCGTCGCGCTTTCCGACTACAAGGGCCGCAAGGTCATCGTCTACTTCTACCCGGCCGCCTCGACACCGGGGTGCACCAAGGAGGCGTGCGACTTCCGGGACAACCTCGCCGATCTCAGCGAAGCCGGCCTCGACGTCGTCGGCATCTCCCCCGACAAACCCGCGAAGCTCGCCAAGTTCCGCGACGCGGAAGGACTCACGTTCCCGCTGCTGTCAGATCCTGACCGCACAGTGCTGGAGGCCTGGGGCGCCTACGGCGAGAAGAAGATGTACGGCAAGACCGTGCAGGGCGTGATCCGTTCCACGTTCGTCGTCGACGAGGACGGCAAGATCGCGGTGGCGCAGTACAACATCCGCGCGACCGGGCACGTGGCGAAGCTCCGGCGCGACCTGTCCGTCTGACTCCCGACCGACCGGCGTGGGCCCTGCCGCGGGTGAGTGTTGCGGCCGGTCCTGACCGCGGCGTTCTTCCCGGCGGGGACGCCGATTCACCGAAGGCGGCCGATTACGGGGCCAGCCCGGCCAGCAGGAGCGCCTCGGCCGTCGCCGCCCGTTCCAGCACCCCGAGATGCAGGCTCTCGTTGATGCTGTGCGCCTGGGTGTCCGGGTCCTCGACACCGGTGACCAGGATCTTGGCGTCGGGGAAGGCCTTGGCGAACTCGGCGATGAACGGGATGGACCCGCCGACACCGGTGTGGACCGCGTCGTGGCCCCATGCCTCGCGGAACGCGGTACGCGCCGCGTCGTAGACCGGGCCGTTGGCCTCGATCGCGTAGGGCTCGCCGAGATCACCGGGCGTCACCGTCACCTGCGCGCCCCACGGGGCGTGGCGCTGCAGGTGCCGGGTCAGCGCGGCGAGGTGCTCGGCGGCGTCCCCGCCGGGTGCGACGCGCATGCTCACCTTCGCCCGCGCCCGCGGTACCAGTGTGTTCGACGCCTGCGCGATCGGTGTGGTGTCGATGCCGATGACGGTGATCGCCGGTTTTACCCAAAGCCGTTGCGCCACGGAGCCCGAACCGATTTCGTGCACGCCGTCGAGCAGGCCGGTGTCGGCGCGCACGCGCTCCGGCGAGTAGTCGGGGAAATCCTTATCGGCTGTTACTGCCTCGTGCAGGCCTTCGACCGCGACATTGCCGTCATCGTCATGCAGGCTGGCCAACAAGCGCACCAGCACCGACAGCGCGTCAGGGACCACACCGCCCCACATACCCGAGTGCAGGCCGTGGTCGAGGGTGGCGACCTCCACCACGCAGTCGGCCAATCCGCGCAGCGACACCGTCAGCGACGGGATCTCAGTGCTCCAGTTGTCCGAATCGGCGATGATGATCACGTCGGCGGCCAGCTCGTCGCGGTGCGCCGCGAGCACGCGCCCCAACGACGGCGAGCCGGACTCCTCCTCCCCCTCGACGAACACGGTCACCCCGACCGGCGGGTTGCCTCCGTGCGCCCGGAAGGCTGCCAGATGCGTTGCTATTCCGGCTTTGTCGTCGGCAGTGCCGCGTCCGTAGAGCCGGCCCCGGCGTTCGGTCGGTTCGAACGGCGGCGTGTGCCATTCGGACACATCGCCTTCGGGCTGGACGTCGTGATGGGCGTACAGCAGCACCGTCGGGGCCCCAACGGGTGCCGGGTGCCGGGCGATCACCGCAGGCGCGCCGCCCTCAGCCACGATCCGGACATCACCGAACCCGGCTTCGGACAACAGTTTCGACACCGCTTCGGCCGAGCGATGCACCTCGGGACGCCGCGCCGGATCGGCCCACACCGACGGGATGCGCACCAGATCTTCCAGATCGGCACGCACAGAGGGCAGGACGTCGCGGACGCGCTGGACGAGATCGCTCATGGCGTCGAGGTTAGCCGTTCCCGTGTTTAAGGCGTCTCGGCGTCGTGACGCTCTTCCTGCAGACGGTCCTTGCTGCGCAGCAGCCGTAGCAGCGTGACCAGCAGCAGCCCGCCGACGACATTGCCGACGACCGTGTAGCCGAACCACCCGAGCCAGTCGAGATAACCGAACGGCGCGCGACCGGTGGCGAGCGCCCCGAAGATCAACAGCGAGTCCAGGATCGAGTGGAACAGCTGCGTGCCCGCCAGCAGGAAGGCGCCGGCGACCGCGGCGGCGATCTTGCCGACCATCGCGTCGGTGCCGTGCTGCATGCGCGTCATGAGCGTGATGACCATGCCGCCGAGCAGCGCCAGCGCGACGGTCTCCGCGGACAGCGGCGCGGTCGCGTAGTGTCCGGCCGACTCGATGGTCTGCTCGTGCAGGCGCGGCAGCGCCGTCATGATCAGCCACATCAGCACCCAGCCTCCGACCAAATTCGCGACCAGCGTGCCGCTCCACAGCTTGATCAGCTGCGCGACGCTGGCACGCTTGGCCGCGACGGTGGTGACAGGTATCAGAAACCCTTCGGTGAACAGCTCGCTGCGGCCGAGCAGCAGCGCGAGGAAGCCGACGGAGAACGCCAGTGCCGCCAGCAGCGGCTGGTGAGTGGCATTCAGCACGGCAAGGTAGGCCAACACCCCGACCGCGATGTCGGTGCCGCCGAAGAAGCCGGTGACCAGCACCTCACGCCAGCTGCGGTGGAGCCGCTGAGTGCCTTCGTCGACCATCCTGCGGAACGCGTATTCGAGTTCGTCCTCGATGGGGCTGTCGGAATCCCCGAGTTCGCGCTGGCTTGTGTCGGACACGTCGACCTCCCGGTGCGGCTAGGTGATCCGCCCGGATACCCGAAAGCCCGCACGCCAACCCACGAGGGCTCGACACCGACCCTCGCCGGTGAGGCCGGCGCTTCTCAGCGCTCCTCGAGGACGGCGACCGCCGCGGCCGTGTCCTTCTCGTGGGTGAGCGACAGGTGGATCGTCACCTCTTTGAGGTGTTCGGCCACCGCGCCGGACAGCCGCACCCGGGGCCGGCCCCACATGTCGGTGATGACCTCGATGTCGCGGTGAATCGCCTCAGGCAGCACCGGCCGCTTCGAGAACCGCGACCCCGACCAGGCCTTGATCACCGCCTCTTTGGCCGCCCACCTCGCGGCGAGGTGGCGCGCCGCCGACGAACTCTTGTCGGCGGCGTCGCGCCGCTCGCCCGGGGTGAACGTCTCGGCGAACACCGTCCCGGGCCGATCCACCTGTTCGGCGAACTCCGGAATCGAAACGAGGTCGATACCTATCCCGACGATGCCCACGGGCTGCAACCTATCTCACGGTTCAACGCCGATACACGCCGTCCTCGCCGAGCCGCGACGCCGCGTCCAGCAGCATTGCGGCTTCCTGGGTCTTCTCCGGCAGATCACCGTCGAAGCGCCGGTCCGCCGGCCGTTCGAACATCGGACGGCCGCCCGCGATCGCCGAGGCCAGCCTCCGCTGTCCGGCCAGCAGCCGCTCCTGGGCGCGGGCACTGTAGTCCGCCCGCTGCTCGGGATCCAGCGTCGCCAGGAAGGCCTGCGGGTGCACCAGCGCGATCAGACCCGACACATGACCGAAGCCCAGGCTGGTGACCAGACCCGCTTTCAGCGGGTACTTCTCACCCAGCCGCAGGGTCTCCCGCGGCCACACGAAGTGCGCCGAGGTGGCCAGCTCGTCGTCGACACAGTCCAGGCTGCGGTTGGGCGGGATGACGCCGTCGCGCAGGACCTGGCACAGGCCCATCATCTGGAAGACCGCCGCGCCGCCCTTGGCGTGCCCGGTCAGGCTCTTCTGGCTGATGATGAACAGCGGCGCGCCCTCGGACCGCCCCAGCGAGTCCGCGAGCCGCTCGTGCAGCTCGGTCTCGTTGGGATCGTTGGCCAGCGTCGAGGTGTCGTGCTTGGAGATCACCGCGATGTCGTCGGCACCCACCCCCAGCTTGGCCAGCGAGCGTGCGAGCACCGAGTCCTTTCCGCCGCGCCCGGCGCCCAGCGCGCCGAGCCCGGGGGCAGGGATGGAGGTGTGCACACCATCGGCGAAGGACTGCGCGTAGCCGACCACCGCCAGCACCGGCAGACCCATCTTCAGCGCCAGGTCGCCGCGGGCCAGCAGCACCGTGCCGCCACCCTCGGCCTCCAGGAAGCCGAGCCTGCGCCGGTCGTTGGCCCGGGAGAACTTCGAATCGCTGATTCCCTTGGCCCGCATCACTTCGGTGTCGGCGGTGGCCGCCATGTCACCGAAGCCGATGATCGCCTCCAGCGTCAGGTCGTCGAAGCCGCCCGCCACCACGAGCTCGGCCTTGCCGAGGCGGATCTTGTCCACACCCTCCTCGACCGACACCGCGGCCGTGGCACAGGCGCCGACCGGGTGCACCATCGCGCCGTAACCGCCAACGTAGGACTGCATCACGTGTGCGGCAACGACGTTCGGCAGGACCTCCTGCAGGATGTCGTTCGGCTTGCTCCGGCCCAGCAGGTTGCCGTGATACATGGTCTGCATCGAGGTCATACCACCCATGCCGGTGCCCTGTGTGGAGGCCACCAGGCTCGGGTGCACCCAGCGCATCAGCTCTGCCGGCGTGAAGCCCGAGGACAGGAACGCATCGACGGTCGCGACGATGTTCCACAGCGCCACCCGGTCGATCGACGTGGCCATGTCCGGGCTGATGCCCCACACGGTCGGGTCGAAACCGGTCGGGATCTGCGCGCCCACCGTCCGCGACAGCTTCGTCTTGCGGGGCACGCGAATTTCGGTGCCCGCCTTGCGGATCACCTCCCAGTCGCCGGAATCCGGGATCGGACGGGCCACCGTGTGCTCGGGATCGAACTGCACGAAGGCGCGCGCATCGGCCTCGCTGGACACCACGAACCGGAAGTCCTTGTCCAGGAAGACACTGACCAGCAGCGGGGACGCGTGATCGGGATCGATCGCGCCGTCGTCGACGAATTCGCGGATGCCGCAGCGGCTCACGACCTCGTCGTGATAGCGCTCCACCAACTCGGACTCGTCGACCAGCTCGCCGGATTCGGTGTCGTACCAACCGGGCTTGGGATCGTCCTCCCACTTGATCAGGCCGGTGGTCCACGCCAGCTCCAGCACGCCGGCCGCCGACAGCTCGTTGTCGGCCTCCATCTCGTAACGCGTGCGCGACGATCCGTACGGGCCCAGCTCGGCGCCGCCGACGATGACGACCAGCTCGGCCGGGTCGACATCGAGATCGGCCCACTCCGGCGCCGGCGCCGGGGTGACCGGGCGAGGCGGGGACGGCAGCGCGGCGATCAGATGATCGGCGGCCGCGTCCTCGTCGGCCTCGTCGGCCGGGGCCGACGTCGCCTCGTCACGCGCCTTGGTTGCCAGCGCCGACAGATCGAGCTCGACCTCGGCCAGGCCCCCGGTCAGGTCCGCCTGCACGGGCTCCCGGGCGGCGGCCACCTTGGTCTCCACGTCGCACAGGTCGAGCAGCATGCTCGCCATCTGCTCGGTCGAGTAGGTGGTGACGCCCGCTTCCTCGACCGCGTCGACGATGACGTCGTTGTGCCCCATCAGGCCGGTGCCTCGGGTCCAGCCGATCAGCGCATGCGCCAGGCTGACGCGCTGCGCCCACGACGTCTCGGCCTTCCACCGGGACACGACCGCGTCCAGCGCCGCCTTCGACTCACCGTACGCACCGTCGCCGCCGAACATCCCTCGGTTCGGAGACCCCGGCAGCACCACGTGCAGCCGGGCCGCGATGTCGCGGTCGGAGCTGATCTGCGACAGGCCGCCGATGAGCCGCTGCACGGCCCACAACAGCACCTTCATCTCCATCTCGGCGCGCGCGCCCGCCTCCGACAGATCGCCACCGACCCGCGGCGCGGCAAACGGGAACAGCAATGTCGGGGTCAGCGCATCCTTGATGTGGATGGACTTGGGCCCGAGGCTCTCGGTCTGCTCGGTGCCCACCCACTCGACCAGCGCGTCGATGTCGCTGTAGGAGGCCATGTTCGCCGGCAGCACCCACAGCTTGGCTCCGAAGCGCGCGTTGTCGCGGTAGAGCTGCCGGTAGAAAGCCAGCCGGGAGTCGTCGAGCCGCGACGTTGTGGCCACCACCGTGGCGCCTCCGTCGAGCAGCTGCGCGACCACCGATGCGGCGATCGAACCCTTCGACGCGCCCGTCACCACGGCGACCTCGTCGTGGTAGCGGCCCTTGCCCGGGTTCTCCGCACCGGCGGCGGCGCGGGCGTACAGCGACGCATGCACGTTGCGGCCCGCGGCCAGTGCCTTGCCCTGCCAATAGGTGGCCTGGGTGCCGACCACGTGGCCCGCGCCCTCGAAGCGCTCCGAAAGACGTGCCCAGTCGGTGTCGATGTCCCCTTCGTCCATCAACCAGATGCGGACCAGGTCCTCACGGGCGCTGGCCCACCGGTCGTCGAGCAGCACCGCCTTGCGGCCGTCGAAGACGGGCGCCACCAGGCGGGGCCAATCCGAACCGAGTTCGGCGGTCACCAGGTCGATCAGCTCGGCGTCAGCCGAAGCCTCGGGCGTCACGAACGGTGCGCCCAGGCCCAACTGGTCGAGGATGGTGCGGGCCGCCGAGGCGAGCACGCCGTCCGGTCCGGTGACCTTCTCGGCGAACTCACCGAGCGCGGCGGAATCCACCACCCCGCCGGCGGCACCGGCAGCGGAGGGCAACGACACCGGCACACCGCGGCGGGCGCCGACAGCGGCCACCGCAGCGTCGATCGCCTTGTCCACCGCGGCGGCGTCGGCCAGCGCACCGTCGTGCAGACCACCCAGTGCTCCCCCGCGGACACTGGAGCCTTCCCGGGTGCCGAGGGCGAGCTCGACTGTCACGTGCTTGACCCAGCCGTCACCGAGCTCCCAGGTCTTCTTGACCCGCTCGCCGATGTAGGCCGGCCGCTTGCCCGACGGCCCGAAGACCGTGCGCAGCTGATCGTTGATCGCGTCCGACAGCACCGGACCGAACGGCTTGTAGGTACGGGCCAGCTTGGTGACCTGCCCCTTCAGTCCGGCCAGGTCCGCCTCGGCGGCGCCGTCGATGGCGCCCAGATTCAGCTCCGACCCGAGGTCGACCAGCATCTGGTTACGCCGCGAGGACGCACCGTCGGTGATCGACTCGATCGAGTCCAGCGGTTCGATCTGGTCGATGCGGATCTTGGCCGACAGCGCGATCAGCGCCGTGGTGGCGTCGGCGGCGTCGAAGGCGATGTCGTCGGGGCGCGGTCCACCGGCCGGAGCCGGTGCGACGGGCGCTGCCGCGACCGAAACCGCTTCTGCCGGTGCGGTTTCCGCTGCCGGGGCGGTCTCCGCAGCATCGTCTTCGAGGTCCGGTTCCGGGTCGGTGTCGGTCGCGAACAGCACCGCGGCGTCCCGCTCGGCGTTGAGCACCTCGGTGGTGTTGTGCGAGTACTCCGGCAACTTCAACGTGTTGGCGGCCAGGCCGGCGACCGTCGGCGCGTTCTTCACGCCGATCTCGACGAACCGTTCCACGCCGAGACCGCCTGCGGCCTCCTCGATGAACAGCAGGTCCTGGGTCTCGATCCAGCGCACCGGGCTGGCGAACTGCCAGGCCAGCAGTTCGATCACAAGCTTGCGGCACAGCTCGTGCGACCGCTCGTTACGCCACGTGTCGTAGTCGGCGAGGATCTCGTCGAGCGGCTCCGCGGGCACCAGATCGCGGATCTCCTGGACGAAGTCACGATCCAGCGTGAAGGGCCGCGGCACCAGGTTCGGGATGTAGCGCCCGATGAGCAGCTCCGGATCGGCGTCCGTGGGCATGACACGTTCGAGCGCCCGGCGGAAGTCGGCGACACCGACCCGCAGCACGCTTGAGTGGAACGGCACGTCGATGCCCGGCACCAGGATGAAAGACCGCTTGCCGCCGGAGATCTCGCGGCGCCGCTCGACCTCTTCTTCGAGGGCTTCCAGACCGGCGACGGTGCCGGCGATCGCGTACTGCGAACCGCGCAGGTTGAAGTTCACGATCTCCAGGAATTCACCGGTGCGCTCGGAGATCTCGGCGACGAATCCCTTGACGTCGGCGTCGTCCAGGTCGATCTGCGACGGGCGGATGGCCGCCAGCCGGTAGTTGGACCGGCCCTGGGCGTCGCGCGGCACGATGTCGTGCATCTTGGAGCCGCGGTGGAACACGACCTCCAGCAGCGCTTCGAGTTCGTACACACCGGACACGCAAGCCAGCGCGGTGTACTCGCCGACGGAGTGACCACAGGCGATCGCACCCTCGACGAACGCACCCTGCTCGCGCATCTCCGCGACCTGGGCGGCGGCGACCGTGGCCATCGCGACCTGGGTGAACTGCGTCAGGTACAACACACCCTCGGGGTGGTGGTAGTGCACACCGGAGGCGATCAGGCTGGTCGGGTTGTCCCGCACCACGTGCAGCACCGAAAAGCCCAGGGTGTCGCGGGTGAACTTGTCTGCGGTGTCCCAGACCTTGCGCGCGGCCTTGGACCGGGCCCGCACGTCCATCCCCATGCCCTTGGACTGGATGCCCTGGCCGGGGAACGCGTAGACGGTCTTCGGCGCCGCCAGCTGCGCGGTAGCCGACATCACCAGTTCGCCGCCGACCTTGGCCGCCACCTCGATGATCTCGGCGCCGCGGTCGATACCCACACGGTCGACCCGAAACTCGATCTCGTCGCCGGGCAGCACCATCCCGAGGAAGCGGGAGGTCCAGCCCACCAGACGGGCCGGCGGGGTGGCGCGGCCGTCGGTCGCGGTGACCGCGTGCTGCGCGGCGGCCGACAGCCACATGCCGTGCACGATGTTCGAGTCGAGGCCGGCGAGCAGTGCGGCGGCCCGGTCGGTATGGATCGGGTTGTGATCACCCGAGACCACCGCGAAGGCGCTCATGTCGACCGGCGCGTTGACCACCACGTCGCGCCGCCTGCGGCGCGGGGTGTCGGTTGCGTTGTCGGTGATGGCCCCACCCGCGCGCGGCGGGTCGGCCAACTCGGCCGCCCCGGTGCGGCCGCGGATCGCGAACCGCTCACCCAGCGTGGCCAGGACGGTGCCCTCGGCGTCGGCGATCGTCACCTCCACCGGGACGACGCGGCCCACCTCGGTGTCGGTGGCGGCCGAAGCCGTTGCGGTGACGGTCAATTCGGACTTCGTCGCGGGCATCTTCTGCAGCAGGTGCGCCGCGTGGTCGAGATGCACCAGGCTCAACAGCCCCTCGACGACAGGGAAGTCGTCGTCGGTGACCGCCGAACCGATCGCGGCGAACACCGCCGGCCAGCACAGACCGACCAGCGCGTCGGGCACCAGCGTCAGACCGGGCGCCAGCGGGGCACCGAAGGTGGCGGTGACACCGGTGTGGTCGGCGACCTTCTCCGGATCCCACTCGACCGACACGGTCGCGGTGCCGTCTTCAACTGCCGGAAGGGCTTCCGGCCCGTCCACACCCGCGGCGATGGCCAGCACCGCGCGCATGGCCGTCGAGGCGTCCTCGACGGTGACGATCGGGGCGCCGCCGTCGACGGTGGCCGCCGGCAGCGTGAAGCGGATGTCGATCCAGATGTCGGACAGCGGCACGCTCAGCGTCACCGACACCTTTCCGGAGCCGTCGACGCTCTGCTCCAGCCGGGCACCGGTGTTGGGGTGCGTCGCACTGGGCTTGCCGGGCACGTCGTTGACCTGCCACTCGGCCGGGGCCCCGATTCGGTGCACCGGGTTGATCGCGGTGCGTCCGGCCCACAGCACGTCGGGCGAGTCGAGCACCACCGCGAGCGGACCGCTGACATCGGCGCGGGCCTGACGGCGCGACACCACCGGAACCGGCTCGGCACCGGAAGCGAGGATGCGGTCCACGATCTCCTGCTCGAAGCGGTCGAGCAGCTCTCCGACCGGCTCGTCGACCCGGGTGATGCCCGCGACGGCCTGGGTGCCGGGGATGATGCAGACCTGGTCCGCGGTGTAGCGGGCGTCGTGAGCCTGCCACAGCGAGTCGCTGCGCCACCAGCGGCGGACGTCCTTGTCGATGACCGGCACGAAGTTCACCGGCTTACCCGGGGTCTTGCACAGGGTCACGAAGAACGGCACGTCGGCCGGGTGCAGCCGGACCGCCTCGGCGTCCGGGTAACGGGCCAGCAGCGCGGCGATCGCGGTGTCCGGGTTGTCCAACAGGGCCTGGCCTTCGGCGCCGACGAAGAGCGACTCGATGGGGCCTGAGTCCTTTTCATGCAGACGGGCCTCGGCGCGCTTGAGCATCTCCTCGAAGCGGTCCCGCCAGGTATCGGCCAGCCACGGGCTGCCCACCCCGGCGGTGTCGGCGGTGCTGTCGCCGTCTCCGATCGCCAGCTCGATGTAACGCTGCAGCCACTGGAGGTAGGTCATGTCGCCGACGTCGCCGAAGTACGGCTTGGCGGTGGCGGCCATGGCGGCGATCAGCTCGTCGCGACGCTCGGCGACGGCGTCGGCGTCGCCGGCGACCTCGTCGAGCAGGCGGCCGCACCGGGACGCGGTGTTGTCGATTTCGTGGATGTCGGCGCCGAGCTGGCTGCGGCCGCTGGCCATGCCGTTGATCGCCTTACCCGCCCCGACCCAGGTCTCGGTGCCGTTGGTGTCGACGAGCAGCTGCTTGACCGCCGGCGACGTGGTGGCCTCCAGGGTGGCCATCGCGGCGGTGCCGACCAGGATGCCGTCGACCGGCATCTCCGGGAACCCGTAGGGCTTGGCCCATTCGCCGGACAGGTATTCGGCGGCCCGCTCCGGGGTGCCGATGCCGCCGCCGACGCAGATCGTGATGTTCGCGTGCTTGCGCAGATCGCCGTAGGTGCTCAGGAGCAGGTCGTCGAGGTCCTCCCACGAATGGTGGCCGCCGGCGCGACCGCCCTCGATGTGGACGATGACGTCACGGCCGGGCACCTCGGCGGCGATCTTGATCACGGACTTGATCTGGTCGACCGTGCCCGGCTTGAACACCACATTGCTGATGCCGACGGTGTGGAGCTCTTCGATCAGGTCGACGGCCTCTTCGAGGTCGGGGATGCCCGCGGTGACGACCACGCCGTCGATCGGGGCGCCCGACTGACGGGCCTTCTGGACCAGCCGCTTGCCGCCGACCTGCAGCTTCCACAGGTACGGGTCGAGGAACAGCGAGTTGAACTGGATCGCCCGGCCCGGCTCCAGCAGCTGGGTCAGCTCCTCGATGCGGGCGTCGAAGATCTCTTCGGTGACCTGACCACCACCGGCCAGCTCGGCCCAGTGGCCGGCATTGGCGGCGGCGGCGACGATCTTGGCGTCCACGGTGGTCGGCGTCATGCCGGCGAGCAGGATCGGCGAGCGTCCGGTCAGCCGGGTGAACTTGGTCGACGCCTTCACCGAACCGTCGGGCAGGGCGACCGGCTTGGGTGCGTAGCTCGACCAGGCCGGTGCGACCGCGGGTGCGGCGCCCACGGTGAACAGGCTGCGCTGGCCGGCGCGGGTGGCGGCCGCGACGATGCCGATGCCCAAACCGCGAATCACAGGCGCGGTCAGGCGGGTGACGGTGTCGCTGGGCCCCAGGTCGACGATCCACTTGGCGCCGGCGGCGGCCAGGCCCTCGACCTCGCTGACCCAGTCCACGGGGTTGACGAAGATAGCCTCGGTCAGCTCGCGGGTGAGCTCGCGGTCCAGGCCGGTGCGCGACGCCCACTCGTTGACGAGGTCGATGCCGCCGGCCAGGCGCGGCGTGTGGAAGCCGACCTCGACGTTGAGCTGGTTGAAGATCGGGCGGAAGATCGCGCCGCCACGGACCTTGTTCTTGCGCTCGGCCTCTTCCTTCTCGGTGATCTTCTCGCAGTACAGCTCGAAGCGGGCGAGCTGTTCGGGGGTACCGGTGATCACCACGGAGCGCCGGCCGTTGCGGATGGACAGCGCCGGCGGCAGCACCGTACGCACATCCTGGGCGAACTCGTCGAGGAGCTCGGCGATGCGGGCGGGGTCGACGTTGAGGACCGACACCATCGGCGACTTGTCGCCGCGGCCGACCATGCCACAGCGCCGGGACACCAGGGAGCCGGCCGCACCGATCAGCTGACCGATGGCCAGCAGTTCGACATCGCGGGCGCCTCCGGCCTTCAGCGACTCCACGGCGGTGACGCCCTGGGAGTGACCTGCGATGGCCACCGGCGGGTGCGCGTCGAGGTCGAGGCCCTGACGCTTGAGTGCGCGCTGGGCCGCCATCTGGGTGAGCAGGATGCCGGGCCCCGAGATCGCCGCGGTGGTGAGGTCCTTGGCGGCGGGCAGCGGCTCGTCGGCAGCCAGCGCGCGGATCCACTTCATCGGCTCGAAGCCGATCGGCCGGACCACCACCAGCTCGCGAGCCAACGGCTCGAGCAGCAGCTCGGCCTCGGCCACCAGCTGGCTGATCTCGGATTCGATTCCGGCGGAGTTGACGAGCTCTTCGAGGTTCTCCAGCCACGGACCGCCCTGGCCGCCGAACGCCACCGCGTAGGGCTCGCCGGAGTGCAGCCGATCGACGAGAGCGTGCGTACCCGACAAGGGCTCGAAGTCTGTCTGGCCGTCAGAGCTGGTGGCCGCACGGTGCTGGTCGTTGATCGTCACGTCTTGTGTTCTCCTCAGGTCCTTCAATCGCGCTGCGATCGCGTGTTCACGGTCGTCTCGGGCTGGTGGGCTCGTCGTGGATGGTCCGCACTGCCCGTGCGGCCACTGCGATTCGGCGTCGAATCCTGCTGGTGTCGGCGGCGGTCCCTGGAGGGCACAGTCGCCCTTCCTCTCTAAGGGGCCCGCACATCGGACACTTCAGCCGTACTAAGAGTGTCATAAGAGACTGACCCAGTTTCCCGCCCTAAATGGTTACTGGCGAGTTCTACGCATCGGTAACAGTGCGCTACATAACGGGGGCTCCGAACCGCCCGCGGGTTATCCATGACAAACGTCCTGCATGCGGGTGGTTACGGTTGAGTAGGATAGAAGTGCAGTTCAAAGCAGCATTGTTACACAATCGTTATCTGAAAATTTTCGTTCGCACGTCGCGTCGCCCGTCGGTACACACAGACGACAAGATCGTCGAAAGTGTGTGGTCCGGTTTTCGCTCCGCGGATACATGTTTGCTGGAATACCCTACCGACGGGTAAGGATGCAGCCGTTCCGTCCACAGCGCCCGGACTGCGGGCCGATTCGCCGGGCCCCTCAGGCGCCTCGACGAGGTTCCCAGGCGCCGCTGAGCAGGATCCCGGCGGTGTATTCGGACGCCGAAGCGACCATGCAGCGGCGGGTGGCCTGGTCGAACCGCGTGACCATCACCTGCTCCCCCAGCGCGCGATAGTCCTGAACCGCCCGGCGGATCTCATCCATCTCGTCCGGCCGCGGGAGGTAGTCGGCGCCGATCCGGGTCCGGTAGAGCTCTTCGAGACTCGTCACGAAAGCCTCGGCCAGGTCGTCGACCGAATCCTCGGCGGCTTCGACAAACCTCAGGAGCGCCCGGACATACAGCGCGGGATCCGGCGAATGGGCCAAGATGTCGGCAGCAGCACCGTCGGTCATCACGACCCGGCCGTTCTCGATCTCGGCCAGTCCGTAGCCGGCCAGCTTGCGAGCCTCCTCGCTGTCGGCGTCGATCGCGACGGCTGCCGGGGCGGACTCGGGTTCCGGTGTCCCTTCGCCGAGCACAGCCTGCTGCAGCCCCAGGATGTCGGCCAGATCGGTGCCCTGGCGCATGCTGGCGAAGAACTCGGCGATGTGAGCCGAGTTGTAGCCCTTCCGGAGTAGCTGACTGATGGTGTTGAGCTGGGACAGGTGATAGTCGTCGTACAGCGCTGAACGTCCGACCCGCCGCGGGGGGTCCAGCAGACCTCGCTCCCGGTAGGCCCTGATATTCCTGGCGCTGATGCCGGATTCCCGCGCCAGATCTTCCAGCCGGTACTCAGCCACGCGTCACCGCCCCCCACATCCGAAGCGGCGGGCTGATCCACGGCCGCGATCGTGCATTGCACCACTTTACCCGCCGGATCGACGCTACGAGCGAAGTAAATGCACACCGCCTTTTCGAGCAGTGTAGGTCGTCGACGATACGACTATCAGCGCAAATACTGCACCGTGTGAAATTTCTATGCCGACAACTGCAGATTCAGCCAACTCTGACGCCACCGCAAGCCGGCTCCGGCCGGAATTCGATTGGCACTGACGGGGCGGGGTACGGGAGGATGAGCTGTTCGCAGGCAGAGCAGGACATTAAGACAAAGCACGGCGGGAGGTGTGGGCGTGCGTCCGTGGATCGTATGGGCCACCGGGCTGTTCGCGTACATCGTCGCAGTGCTGGATCGCACCACGCTCGGGGTGTCGGGCCTGGCCGCGGCTGACCGATTCTCCGCGGGTCCCAGTCTGCTGTCGACGTTCGTGGTGCTCCAGGTCGTCGTGTACGCGGGGGCTCAGGTGCCCGCCGGCCTGCTCCTCGACCGGTTCGGGTCGCGAGCGCTGATCGCCTCCGGGGCGGCCCTGATGGCGGCGGGGCAGATGGCGCTCGCGTTCACCGAATCCCTGCCGACGGCGATCGCCGCCCGCGCCGTGGTCGGGCTCGGCGACGCGGTGACGTTCATCTCCGTGCTGCGTCTGGTCCCGCACTGGTTTCCCCCACGGCAGATCCCGGTGGTCACGCAGCTGACCGGCATCTGCGGACAGCTGGGCCAGGTGCTGTCCGCGGTTCCGTTCCTGGCGCTGCTGTCCGCCTCGGGATGGTCGGTGGCCTATGTCTCCGCTGCGGCGGTGGGTGTGCTGTCGCTCGTGTTGACGCTGGCCGTCGTCAGGAACACCCCGGACGGTTCGAAGAGCACCTCGGAGGCGATGACGGTCCGCGAGACGCTGCGCAGCGTGAAGACGGTGTGGCTGCGCCCGGGCACCCGGCTGGGATTCTTCACCCACATGGGGACCCAGTTCTCGATCACCGTGTTCGCGCTGATGTGGGGACTGCCCTATCTGACCGAAGCGCAGGGGTTGTCGCCGGGTCTGGCCGGCGGCCTGCTGAGCCTGTCGGTGGTCACCGCCATCGGCGCGGGAGTGCTGATCGGGTTCCTGACCGGGCGCTACCCGCACCGCCGATCACGCATGGTGCTGATCATCATCGCCAGCAACGCGATCGCGTGGTCGGTGGTGCTCGCCTTGCCGGACGCGGCGCCGCTGTGGTTGCTGGTGGCGCTGGTCATGGTGATCTCGGTGGGCGGTCCCGGCTCGATGGTCGGCTTCGACTTCGCGAGGACCTTCAATTCGGGCGCGACGCTGGGCACCGCGCAAGGCATGGTCAACATGGGCGGGTTCATCGCGTCGTTGTTGCTGATGCAGTCGATGGGCCTGGCGATGGAGGCCGCGGGCGGAATCTCGTTCGACTCGTTCCGCACCGCCTGGACGCTTCAGTACGTCGTATGGGCGCTCGCCGTCATCGGCATCTTGATCACGCGGCGCAAGGCACGGCGGTTGCTGCGCGTGGAAGACGACCGGATGCTGCTGGAGGGGATCGAAACCTAGGGTTCGACCGCCGCCGCGACGCGCCGGTGCCCGACCAGTTCGTGACCGACGACCGAAACCACCGGGGCCAGTGTCACCACCAGCAGACAGTTGGCCATCGAGATCCCGCGGCCGGCCAGCATCACCGCCACGGCGAGTACGGCGGCGGTCAGCACGACCATGACGACGTGAAACAGGTCCACGGTCCGCGTCATGGCCGCGTACAGGACATAGACCGTCGCGATGAAGACACCCACGGGTACGGCCACCGCAAGCACGGTGGCGACCGAGGACAGCGCCGAGTGGTGCTCGATGTAGTAGGCCGCCGCGTGCAATCCCGCGCCGGTGCCCACGATCGAGGCGAACACCACAATGTGCACGTAGCCGAACCAGAAGGAGCGTTCTCGCCGTAGGTGCAGGATCTCGGCGTGGGGGAACATGTAGTAGATCCACCACATTCCGAACGTCAATCCCGTTCCCGCAACGGCGACGAACACGGCCTCGACCGACCATCCCTGCGCACCGACGACCGCCGTCAAGGACGCCACCGTGCCGACGACCCCTTCTCCAAGTGCGATGATGGTAAACAGCCCGTACCTCTCGACGATGTGATGGGCGTGCCAGGGTGTTCCACCCTGACGCCATTCGGCGACCACCGGCCCCGTCACCTCCACGAGAACCAGCGACACCACGATCGCGGCGGTCACCGGCACCGAGGTATGGACGAAAATCGCCAGCACCCACCCGATCTGGGCGATCATGATCCACAGCGCGTAGGTCAAGCAGGCTCGGCGGCGCAGCGGGTCCTGCCCGGCGGCACGCAGCCACTGGGCGACCATCGCGACCCGCATCACGACATATCCGGCGACGACCACCGTGTTGTCGACGTGCCCACCGTGTTCGATCGACGAGTACATCTGGGGCAATCCGAGCGCCAGGACGATGACGCCGACCATCTGCAGCATCGTCGTCAGCCGGTAGGGCCAGTCGTCGGTGTCGTACGCCGATGCGAACCAGCTGAAGTTGATCCACGCCCAGCACACCGCGAACATCGCGAAGAAGAATCCGGCCAGGCCCGGCACGACGTGCCCTGCTGCGAGCAGACGGGCGAACTCCGAGGCCGCGATCCCGAAAGCGATCACGAAAGTCAGATCGAACAGCAGCTCCAGCGGCGTGGCGGTCCGCCCCGGCTCGTGTGTGTCCCGCCCGGACATCGGCCGGGTTCGGTGCGCTCGGCCGGTGGATACGTGCACGTGCTCGCTCACAGGCTCTCTCCTTTTGAACGTGGGGCAGAGCGTAGCGGCGCCTGCCGGCGTGCCACGATAAGGTTCGGCCATGAACGCGGTCGGAGTGGTGTTGGCCGCGGGCCTGGGCACCCGGGTCGGCGCCGACGGCAACAAGGCCTATCTTCCGTTGGCGGGCCGCAGCATGTTGGCCTGGTCGTTGGACACGCTGATCAACCTCCCCGACATCGCCCGCACGGTACTTGTCCACCGCCGCGGCGAGTTCGAGCTCGCACGTGACACCCTGAAGCACGAGATCGACTGCACCACAGTTGAATTCGTTGAGGGCGGGGACAGCAGGCACGCGTCGGAGACCAACGTGGTGCGGTATCTGGCCGACGACATCGAGGCCGGGGCCGTGGACGTCGTCGTCATTCACGACGCCGCGCGCCCGCTGGCCGGGCCCGGCATGTTCGTCGAGGCGATCACGTTGGCCCGGCAGTTCGGTGGCGCGCTGCCGGCGCTGCCGATCCGGGATGTGGCGCGGGCGGGCGGCGACGGCCTGAAACGCGTGGCCGACGACGCGTTGCTCGTCCGGGTCCAGACCCCCCAGGCTTTCCGCGCACGCGACCTGCTGCACGCCTACCGCAGCGCCTCGCGCGACGATTTCGAAGGCACCGACACGTCGTCGTGCGTCGAGCGCTACACCCGGGTCGAGGTCCGGACGTTCCGGGGCCGCACAGACAATCTCAAGGTCACCTACGCCCGTGACGTCGCGGTGGCGCACCACCTTCTGATCAACGCGGGGAGTCCTGCCGACCCTCGATGAGCGCGGCCAGGAAAGCCGCCTCTGCGGGCAGCTCGAATCTCATGGCGTCGGTGTCGCCGTCGACAAGCGTCAGCGCCACGTCTGCGGCCAGTGCGGCCGACAGTTCGTCGAAAGGCTCGCCGGTGCTGAGCAACCTGAGCAACACCGCGTGGTCGAATCCGCGCGGGTACTGGACGGTGCGCAACAGGGACCGGTCGATCGTCGCGGTGACCGTGCCGTGCGCGTCGACGGCTTTCACGCTGTCGGTCACCGGACGGATCGGCAGCGCCATGGCCGCACCGCCGCGCACCGCCGAGACCACCGCGTCGAGCATCATGTCGGCGATCAGCGGCCAGGCCGGATCGTGCAGCAGCACCGGTCCGTCGGCCGCGGCCGACAGGCCCGCCGCGATGCACTGCGCGCGGGTGCCCGGCGTGTCGGCGGCGACGACGCGGACCGCCGAGAACTCCGTCGCGGCAAGGGCCTCGCGCACGACGTCGGAATGGCGGGGGGCCGCGGCGATCACGACGTCGCAGGTCCGGGTAAGCGCGCCGACGATCCGGAGCAGCGGGGACTTGCCGCACACCGGGGTGAACACCGCGTCGCGGTGCTGCTCACCGTCCTCGGGCAGGGGCAAAATCGCCGTCACGGTCACGGCGTCCGAGGCTATACCGATCAGACCGGGTCGAACGACTCGATCAGCCAGTTGCCGTCGATCTTCTTCAGACCGACCTTGACGCTGCTCGCGGCGAACGCCCCGTCCGGGTTCTCCTTGCTGGTGGTGGTCTGGTTGATGAACACCAGCACCTCGGCGGAGTCCGGTTGGATATCCGACACGGCCGCACGCACCACCGAGGCCGCTGTCTTCACCGACTTCTCCTTGGCCGCGGGCGTGACGATCTGCTCGGTGAACTGCGTGTAATAGGACAGGAAATCGCCGGTCAGCTTGGCCTTGGCGTTCGTGAAGTCCTGATCCAGGGATTCGGGTGAATACGACAACAGCGCGACCGTTCCGGTCTTGGCGGCATCGAGAGCCACCTGTGCCGCCGCGGGGTCGGTCTGCTGATCCGGCCGATAGTCGTTGACATACAGCCAGCCGGCGATGCCGGCCGAGGCCAGCAGCGCGACGGCCAACAGGATCGCGCTGACCAGGCCCCGCCTCGAACGGCGCGGAGCTTTCGCGGCCGCTTCATCGCCGGCGTCGCCGCCTGACCGTTGCCCGGCCGCCGAGGCGTCATCGCCGTCCGGATCGATGTCACCGCCGTCCGCGTCGACGGCCTCGTCAGCGTTCGCATCGGCAGTCACGGCGGCGTTCTCGTCGGCCTCCACGTCGTCCTCGGTGCGTTGGTCGTCGCTCACGGCACAAACTCGACTTTCGACATCTTGATCTGCCCGTCCTCACGCTTCAGGCTGACGCTGAGCCGCCACGTGCGCGGCTCCTGGTCGGCGCCTGCGGTGTTGGTGACCCGCGACGATGCGGCGACCAGCACCTGGGCGGAGTCGTCGGACATCGATTCCACAGCAGTGGAGTTGACCGTCACTTCGGTGACGACCTTGGAATCCTGCGCGACCTTGACGAAATCCGCCGCCTGGGTCTCGAAGTCCGACTTGAACTGGCCGGTGGAGTTGTCGATGATGCGCTGCACATCCTCCTCGGCTTTGTTGAAGTCCAGCGACATCAGCGTGACCACGCTCTGCCGGGCCGCGGCGACGTATTCGGCGTTCTGCTGGCGCACCTTCTCGGCCGCCCGATGAGTCCACATCATGTATCCGCTGGCGCCCAGCAGCGCCACCGTGCAGAGCACCACGAGGCCTGCGACGACGGCCGTCCAGCGCGGGCGCGGTAGGCGCCGCTTCCGTGTGACCGTCGGGGCGGAGTCGGCGGGGTCGGCGGGGTCGGGCACCGGATCGCTGCCGTCCACCGCCTCGACGGCGACCGGCTCTGACCCGAGGGCGTCACCGTCGTCGTCGACACCGGCTTCGTCGTCGACACCGGCTTGGCTGTCGGCATCGGTCTCGGCGGCGACTGCCTGCCGTCGCAACCGGGCGGCGCGGGCGCGGGCGCGGGCGGCAGCGGCCAGCGCCTCCGCCTCGGCGGCCTCGGCTTCGGCTTCCTCGACGAGCGCGCGCGCCTCCTCTGGGTCCGCGGCGGTGCCAGGTTCCGCGGTCGATTCCTCGACGCGATCGGCGTCGATCACCGAGTCGCGGCGCCTGAAAGACGGCACACCGACCTCCTTGTCTGCAGGGTCGTTTGAACGATAATCGCTACGAGAATGTCATTCTTCTTTTCTGAGTATCGCATTGACGATACCTCGGTCACGCCGAGCTAGACAAAGGTCCTGAGTGCAGAAATGCTGGTTCTCGGCTGTGCAGCCGCTCAGCGTTGATGGTTCTGCAACCTGTCCTTCATCACCTTGCCGGTGGCATTCAACGGCAACTCGTCGAGAAACTCTACATACCGCGGCACCTTGAAACCCGCCATTCGGTCACGACACCATGCGATCAACCGGTCGGCGCTGAGTTGGTCGTGTGCCGGGTCGGCGACGACGAAAGCTTTGCCGACCTGACCCAGGCGCTCGTCCGGAACCCCGATCACGGCGGCCTGCGCCACGGCGGGGTGCTCAAGCAGGAAACCCTCGATTTCGGCCGGGTACGCGTTGAAGCCCCCGACGATGAACATGTCCTTCTTGCGGCCGACGATCCGCAGACGTCCCGCGTCGTCGAGCGTGCCGAGGTCCCCGGTGTGCAGCCAGCCTTCTGGATCGATCGTCTCGGCGGTCGCGGCGGGATCGTCGAGATAGCCCTGCATCACCGTGTAGCCGCGGATCAGCACCTCACCGTCGTCGGCGATGCGCAACTCGACACCGTCGCAGGCCACGCCGGCGGTGGTCGCGATGTCCTCGAACGAGTCCGCCGGCCGCGACAGCGTTGCGGTGCCGGCCTCGGTCAGGCCGTACCCGGTCGCCAATGTCCGGAACGGGAGCTCCTCGTGCACCCGGCGGACCAACTCGACGGGGATGTCGGCAGCGCCGGTCACCCCGGCGCGCAGCGTGGCCAGCTTGCTCTTGTCCTTGACGCCGAGCAGTGAGTGGTACAGCGTGGGCGGCCCCGGGAGCATCGTGACGCGTTCTGCGGCAACGAGTTCGACGACGCGCTCGACGTCGAAAACCGCGACGGGCAGCATGGTGGCGCCGCGGATGAAAGAGGCGATGAGTCCGGCCTTGTAACCGAAGGTGTGAAAGTACGGATTGACCATCAGGTAGCGGTCACCGGGCCGCAGATCGGCCAGCTCGCACCATTCCTCGTACAGCCGCAGGTTCTGCCGGTGATTCATCATCACACCTTTGGGACGCCCCGTGGTGCCGGAGGTGAAGATGATGTCGGAGACGTCGTCGCCGTCGACGGGACGGCTGAACGGCGAACCGCTGCCCAGGAAGTCCGATTTCAGGTCGAACACCGGCGGTCGCCTGCCGGGCCACGAAGAAGGTAGCGCATAGTCGACGCCGAGGAATCCCTGTTGCACCAGAACAGCTTTCGCGCCGCTGCGGCTGATGATGTCGGCTGCCTCATCGGCCTTGAAGCGGGTGTTGACGGGCACCAGCACCCCGCCGGCGGTGAGCAGTCCGAACGCGGCGATGATCCACTCGGCGCTGTTGGGTGCCCAGATCGCGGCCCGCTCCCCCTTGGCGATCCCGAGATCGGCAAAAGCACCTGCGGCGCGCTGGATCCGCTCGACGAGCTCTGTGAAGGACAGGCGCAGCGGACCGTCGACGACCGCTTCCGCGTCGCCGAATCGGTCCGCCGCGCTGGCGACCATCTCCGGGATGGTCGCCCATCGGGCTTGATACGTCACGTCGTGACGAGACGTCCCAGGTTGCCGCCCATGATCTTGGCCTGATCCTCGACCGAAAGATGCTCCAGCGCGGTGACGTAGTGCGTCGGCTCGGCCAGACCCTCTGGGTGCGGCCAGTCGGAGCCGTAGAGCACCTGGTCCACACCGATGAGGTTGATCAGGTCGTCGATGCCCTCCTCGTAGAACGGGCTGACGTAGATGCGGTTCTTGATCTCCTCGATCGGGTTGCCCAGGAAGGCCTCCGGAGCCTTCTTGTACACCTCGGCCATCGAGTCGAGCAGCGGGAACATCCACTTCGAACCGGCCTCGACGATGCCGACCTTGAGCTTGGGATGGCGGAACAGCGCACCGTGAATCACCCACGAGGCCACCGCATCCTGGATCGGGCGCCACTCGTTGAGGATCGACATCGCGTTGGTCTGGAACGGCAACATCTCCTGTGCGGCGCCGTCCCACTCCGAGGTGTAGCGCGAGTAGCCGCTGTCGCTGGAGTGCATGCCGACGAAGATGTCGTGGTGGACGACGCGCTCCCAGAACGGGTCGAATTCGGGCAGCGCGAACGACCGCGGGCCGCGGAAGCCAGGCACCGGAGCGGGCCGGATCAGGATGGCGCGGGCGCCGCGCTTGACGCACCACTCCAGCTCCTCGATCGCCTTCTCGACGATGGGCAGAGTGATCACCGGGGTGGTGAAGATCCGGTTCTGGTAGTTGAAGCCCCACACCTCGTCCAGCCACTGGTTGAGCGAGTGGATGAGCACGTGGATCGCGACCGGGTCGTCGGAGAGCCGCTCCTCGATCAGGCTGGCCAGCGTCGGGAACATCAGGCTGCGGTCGACGCCGAGCTCGTCCATCACCTTGATGCGCGGCTCCGGCTCGAAGAAAGCCGGGATGGCCTTCATCGGCTCACCGAACAGTTCACGCTTGCTCTTGCCGTCCGGGTTGCCGTACTTGAAGTACTCCTCCCAGGCGCCGGGCTTGGCGACGACCGAGAAGGTGGGGTTCGGGATGTAGTTGCTGATCTGGCCCTTGAGCGCGATCTTGGTGCGCCCGTTGACCTCGACGTACTGGACGACGTCCTTGTACTCCTTGGGCAGATACTTCGTCATCGCCTCTGGCGGTTCGTACAGGTGGTTGTCCGCATCGAACAGCGGGAACGGGATGTCCACCCGGTGCGACAGTTGTCCCATGAAAGACTCCTTTTCCTATCGGGAGAATCGTATTCTCATTTGCGGGAGGCCGCAACGACCAACCCGTCGCCGGCGGCGACCTGCTGCCGGATCACGTACTTCTGCACCTTCCCGCTTGCGGTGCGCGGGAAATCCCGACCCTCGGGCACCCGGTGCAACTCCTCTGGCCATTTCTGGGTGGCGACACCGGCCGCGGCGAAGTGCTCCTGCACCTCGTCGAGCGTCGGCATGGCGTGACCGTCACGGATCCTCAGGACCGCCGCGGCATGCTCGCCCAGCCGCGGGTCGGGTGCGGCGACCACGACCGCCTCGGCGACGGCGGGCATCGCCAGCAGCACCTCCTCCACTTCCAGGGCACTGATGTTCTCCCCGCCGCGGATGATCACGTCAGCCTTGCGGTCGGTGATCGCCAGGTAACCGTCCTCGTCGAGCACCCCGATGTCGCCGGTGCGATACCAGCCCTCGTCGTCGAACGCCCGCGCGGTCAGTTCGTCATCGGTGTAACCCATACACAGATCGGGGCCGCGGCTGTAGATCTCGCCGTCCGGACCGAGCCGGATCTCCACCCCCGGACGCACGTCACCGTCGGTGAACAGCCGCTTCTCCGCCGGGGCGGTGGGCCGGGAACCGGTGATCGACGGATGTTCGGTGCTGCCGTACGAGCGGAACACGAACATGCCCAGATCGGTGAGACGCTGGGTGACCGCCGCCGGCACCGTCGACCCGCCGAGGCCGACGGTCTTGAAGGAGCGCAGGTGCTCGGGTCGGCAATCGGGGTGGTCGAGCAGACTGGTCACGAAGTAGGGCGGCCCCCCTCCGATCGAGAGGCCGTCGCTCTCGATGAGCTGGAGCACCCGCCCGGGGTCCCAGACATCGCACAGGTCGATCGGCGCGCCTTCGAGCACCGGGATCAGGAACGCGCCGATCATGCCGATGAAGTGGCCGACCGGGGTCGCGGTCAGTTGCCGCCCGCGGTCGGCCGGGTAGTTCGCCAGCAACTGGCGCGTCTCGAAGCTCAGCGTCTGGTGGCTGTGGATCACGCCCTTCGGATCACGGGTGGTGCCGGAGGTGAACGCGATCAGCGCCGGTCCGGCGGGGTCGGCGGCCACCGTGCCGACCAGCGGCTCGTCGGCGAGCAGCGCCTCGAACGCGTGCTCGTTGGCCGCCCCCGACCCGTCTCCGGCGACCAGCCCGACGACCGGCACATCGGCGCACAGGTCGGACTGATACCGCATCCGCCCGAATTCCTCGGTGGTCACGAACACCCGCGGCTTGGCGGTGGCCAGGATGTGGGCCAGCTCTTTGCGACCGTAGAAGTGCACGATCGGCACGATCACCGCCCCGAGGAAGGCCGCGGCCCAGAACACGACCGCGGCCTCGCGCCAGTTCGGCAGTTGCATCGCCACCACATCAGCGGGACCCACCCCGCGCTCACGCAGACCCGCGGCCAACCGCCGGGCGTCACGCTCGACGTCGCCGAACGTCCCCTGGTAGGGCCGAATCGACGAGTGCACGTAGAAGCCGGTCTCGGGACTGTTCGCGAGCCCTCGGGCCAACAGGTCGCCCAGGGTTTCCGGCGTCCAGTAGCCCTCCTGCTCGTAGCGTCTGACGAGCTCAGGAGGAATCCTTCGCATGGCTGTGCGCCACCTTCCTGTCCGCAAGGAGATGCCACGCGATGCTATTCTCCTCCTGCGAGAATGCCAATACCGCGAACGGAGAATGCTCGATGGTCGACCTCGAAATCACCGACGGTCTGGCGGTCATCACCATCGACCGGCCCCATGCGCGCAACGCGATCTCGCTGGAGACCATGGAGCAGCTCGACAAGGCGCTCGACGGCGCCGAGGGAGCCGCCGCGCTGGCGTTGACCGGCGCCGGCGACAAGGCATTCGTCTCGGGCGGCGATCTCAAAGAGCTGAGCGCCCTGCGCACCGAAGAGCAAGCCGCGGCGATGTCGTTCCGGATGCGGTCGATCTGTGACCGCATCGCCGGCTTCCCGGGCCCGGTGCTGGCCGCCCTCAACGGCCATGCCCTCGGCGGCGGTGCGGAGTTCGCGGTGGCCGCCGACATCCGCGTGGCCGCCGACGACATCAAGATCGGCTTCAATCAGGTGGCGTTGGCCATCATGCCCGCGTGGGGCGGGGCCGAGCGGCTGGTGAACCTGGTCGGCTACAGCAGGGCCCTGCTGATCGCCGGCACCGGGCGGATCATGTCGTCCGCGGAGGCCGAACGCATCGGTCTGATCGACCAGGTGATCCCCCGTGCCTCATTCGACGAGCAGTGGCGGCTGATCGCCCGCTCCCTGGCCTCCGCCCCTGCCGGCGAGGTGAAGCGGGTCATGCGCGGTGTGCCCACCACCGAGGCGGTCGCGGCATTCGCCCGCCTGTGGGTCTCCGACGAGCACTGGGCCGCCGCCGACAAGGTCATGAAGAAGGGCAAATAACCCACTAGACGCCGCGCACGGTAGCAAGGAGGGCCCCGCTTCCGGGGCCGGTCCACCCGACATGTTCTCTCTAGACGAGAACGTCATTTCCGATTATGGTCAACCTGTGTCCACCACACAGCGCGCGCTCGCGCCCGAAATCTCCACCTGGCCGAATGACGATCCGCAGCTGATCGGCAGCACCTGCGGCACCTGCGGGTCCACCACGTTCCCGGTGCAGCAGCGCTGCCCGAAGTGCAGCGGCGGCGAGATGTCCGAGGTTCTGCTGCCGCGGCGGGGCACTCTGATCGCCTGGACCACGCAGGGTTTCCCGCCCGGCGCACCGTACAAGGGCCCTACCGGCAAGGACTTCGTGCCGTTCGGCGTCGGCCTCGTCCAGCTCGATGAGGTGATCCGGGTCGAGGGCCGACTCACGGAGAACGATCCGGCGAAGCTGCAGTTCGGCCAGGAGGTCGAGCTCACCATGATCCCGTTCACCACCGACGACGACGGCGCCGAGCTCATCACGTTCGCGTTCCGCCCGATTGACAACTGAGAGGACTGCGACGATGAGCACGTCCGCCAACGCCGCCGGTGAAGTGGCGATCATCGGGGTCGGCCTGCATCCGTTCGGCCGCTTCGACAAGACCGCGATGGAAATGGGCGCCGAGGCGATCCAGTCCGCGCTGACCGACGCAGGCCTCGACTGGAAGGACATCCAGTTCGGGTTCGGCGGCAGCTACGAGGTGTCCAACCCCGACGCTGTCACCCGACTGGTCGGCTTGACCGGCATCACGTTCACCAACGTGTTCAACGCCTGCGCCACCGCGGCGTCGGCCATCCAGCAGACCGCCGACACCATCCGTCTCGGCAAGTACGACATCGGAATCGCGATCGGACTGGACAAGCACCCTCGTGGCGCGTTCACCGACGACCCGGCCAAGCTCGCACTGCCGCAGTGGTATGCCAACAACGGCCAGTTCGTGACCACCAAGTTCTTCGGCATGAAGGCCAACCACTACATCCACAAGCACAACATCTCCGAGGAGACGCTGGCGCGGGTGGCCAACAAGAATTTCCGTAACGGCGTGCTGAACCCGAATGCATTCCGCCGCAAGGAGATCAGCGTCGAGGAGATCATGGCCTCGCCGGTGCTGAACTACCCGCTGCGGCAATACATGTTCTGCGCTCCCGACGAGGGCGCCGCCGCGGTGATCATGTGCCGCGCCGATCTCGCGCACAAGTACACCGACAAGCCGGTGTATGTGCGCGCCAGTGAGATTCGGACCCGAACCTACGGCGCCTACGAGGTGCACGCGACCTCCGCGCCGTTGGACGAGGATCCCTCCCCCACGGTGTACGCCGCCAAGGCCGCGTACGAGGCCGCCGGCATCGGCCCCGAGGACGTCGACATCGCCCAGCTGCAGGACACCGACGCCGGCGCCGAGGTCATCCACATGGCCGAAACGGGCCTGTGCGCCGACGGCGAGCAGGAGAAGCTGCTGGCCGACGGTGCCACCGAGATCGGTGGCAGCATCCCGGTCAACACCGACGGCGGCCTGATCGCCAACGGCGAGCCGATCGGCGCGTCCGGCCTGCGCCAGGTGCACGAACTGGTCCGGCAGCTGCGCGGCGAGGCCGGCGACCGGCAGGTGCCCGGAACGCCGCGCGTCGGGCTCGCCCAGGTTTACGGCGCACCCGGGACGGCCTCCGCGACGATCCTGTCGCTGTAGAGACCGGACACACCGCAGCCATGCCGACACCGGAACCCGGAACACAAGCCACCGACGTGCGGCCGGCGGGCTATCTCTGGTGAGCGGGGTCCGGCGTGTCGAAAAGACCCGGCAGCGGGTCGCCTTCAAGGCGCCGGATCCACGCCTCGCAGAACGCGAACGTCTCGGCGTGGCCGGTGTCCATGCCGAGCGCCCGTTCCATCACCAGGGCCTGCGACACGCTCGTCGCGAACACCGTCCACACCACGGGCGGCACCTCGTCCGACTCCATGCCGTAGCGCTGCAGGGCATCGGAGATCGCACGGTTCTGCTCCTGCCGGAAACGCTCGGCGTAATAGACGATCTCGGCCCGCAACGCCTTGCGATGGTTGGCCAGGCCCATGAACTCCATCGTCAGCCTGGTCGCTTCCGGGGCCGTGCTGAAACGCCACAGCGCCCACAGCGGTTGCGGCGACTGCAGCGCCGTCGACAACACCGCCAGCCCTTCCTCGGCTCGGCGGTGGAACACGGCCAGGAACAGATCCTCCATCGTGCGGAAGTAGTAGTGCACCAACTGAGGTTTCAGCTCGGCCTTGTCGGCAACCCGGCGAGAGGTCACCGCCGCATACCCTTCCTCGATGAGCAGCTGTTCGGCCGCGTCGAGGAGAACCACTCGATTCTTCGCGTCGGGCGCCCCGATACGTCGCGGCGATGCCATGCCTACTCCCACCTCTGTCGTTCGGTGCCCCCACAGCGTGACACCACCGGACCGCACCGGCATGCAGATCGTGACATCACGACCGCCGAGCCGATCTTGACCCTAACTCTCACACCATGCTAAGCAGGTGCTCAGCAATTTTCGCAAGCACGATCAACTCCGCCAGCCTCGGGAGGCCTCGGACATGACCGATTTCGACACCATCGACTACTTCACCGACCCCTCCCTGGTGCCTGACCCCCACCCGTACTTCGATCATCTGCGCAGCAAGTGCCCGGTGACACAGGAGCCGAACTATGGCGTGCTCGCGGTCACCGGCTACGAGGAGGCCGCCGTCGTGCTTAAGGACGCCGACACCTTCTCGTCGTGTATCGCCGTCGCCGGACCGTTCCCGCCGCTGCCGTTCACCCCCGAAGGTGACGACATCACCGACCAGATCACCGCGCACCGGCCGCAGATGCCGATGTTCGAGCACATGGTCACGATGGACCCGCCCGACCACACCAACGCCCGCTCTCTGCTGAACCGACTCCTGACGCCCAGCCGGCTCAAGGAGAACGAGGACTTCATGTGGCGGCTGGCCGACGAGGTTCTCGACGACTTCATCGCCGCGGGCCGCTGCGAGTTTCTGACCGCCTACGCAAAACCGTTCTCACTCCTGGTCATTGCCGACATGCTGGGAGTCCCCGAGGCTGACCACGAGGAGTTCCGCACCGTGCTGGGCGCGCCCCGTCCGGGCGCCAACGTCGGCTCGCTCGATCACAGCGACTTGGTCGGCACCAACCCGCTGGAGTGGCTCGACGAGAAGTTCATCGGCTATCTGGAGGACCGCCGGGAAAATCCGCGCGACGACGTGCTCACGGCGTTGGCCACGGCCAAGTACCCGGACGGCTCGACACCCCCGGTGATCGAAGTGGTCCGGTCGGCCACCTTCCTGTTCGCCGCCGGCCAGGAGACCACCACCAAATTGCTCACCGCCTCCCTGCGCGTGCTCGGTGACCATCCCGAGGTCCAGGAGCGTCTGCGCCGCGACCGCAGCCGCATCCCGGTGTTCATCGAGGAGGCGTTGCGGATGGACGCTCCGGTCAAGAGCCAGTTCCGGTTGGCCAAGAAGAACACCACGGTCGGTGACGTGGACGTTCCGGCGGGCACCACGCTGATGGTGTGCCCGGGGGCGGTGAACCGCGATCCCGGTCGGTTCGAGCATCCGCACGAATTCGACCTCGACCGCAAGAATGTGCGTGAGCACATCGCGTTCGGCCGCGGTGTGCACTCGTGCCCGGGCGGCCCGCTGGCACGCGTGGAGGGTCGCGTGTCCATCGAACGGATCCTGGACCGGATGTCGGACATCGCGATCGACGAGGAGCTGCACGGCCCTCCGGGTGCGCGTCGCTACAACTATGAGCCGACGTTCATCCTGCGCGGGCTCACCGAACTGAACATCACCTTCAACCCGGTTCGTTAGCGGGAGCCGCGATTCCGGCACGCGCACCGAAGCCTCGTTCTAAAATTCGAAAATGGTGTTCTGCAAAGCGGTTCCGATCGTCGCTGCGTCCGTGACCGGACTGGTCACGGCCGGAGTCGTCATCACGGGTGGCACGGCCGGCGCGCAACCCCCACTGCATCACGTCAAGTACACGGTCGGCGCGAGCCAGGACATCGTCAACGCGGAGATCTACTACCGCGAGAAGGATCCGCCGAACTGGGGCGAGTACAGCCACAACCCGTACCTGTACACGCCCAATCAGGAAGCTACCCTCGGCCCGAACAAGCCCTGGGTGTTCGAGACCTGGCTGGCGGACCCGGCGCAGTGGTCCCTCGTTGTGGTGGGCCTGCCGACGGCGCAGACGCCCGCATTGGCCGATCCCGGGTTCGTATGCGAACTGCAGGTCGACGGCGTCGTCGTCGCGACGGATTCAGGCCTTAGGGGCGCGCTCTGCTCGCAGCGCCCCTGGTAGGCCACCTCGCCCAATCACTGAGGAGGTGGATTGCCACCGCCGACCGAGACATCGCCGCGCGCCCAGTAGGAGCGATTGTTTTTGGCGATGCATGTCAGGAACAGCCCGTCCGGCGCCTGCGCCACCTGACCGTCGAGCGCCGGGCACAAGTCGCCTTCGTTCTTGATCCCGTGCATTTCCGGTGAGCGGAACCAGCGCGGCTCGTAGCGCCGTGGCGACCCGCAGAACACCAGCCGACCCCAGTCCGTCACTCCGAACGCGTAATAAGTGGTGTTGGCGCAATAGGACCCAAGAACCACATTGGGCATGATCCCAGGTGTGCAGTTCGGATAGTTGCACGCTTCGCCGGGCGGTGGTGGGGGCGGCTGAGCCGCGGCGGGTGGAGCGGAGATCAGCACGGCGGGGGCCGCTACGGCAGCGAGCGCTGCGACGAGAGATCGCATCCTGACATTTTCCCATGCCCCAGAACGAAATTCTCGCTTTTGGAGAGCTCTACTCTGAGCACCATTAGGCTAGAACCCATGCGCGCTACACGTTTGGTCAGTGGATTCGCCGCGACGGCCCTCGCCGTACTGGGAAGCCTGAACTTCACTCCCGCCGCGCACGCGGACGACCCGGAGTGGGGCGTCAACCTCAGCGGAACGTGGCGCGTCTACTCCGACGGTGACTGGGCACGCACCAACCAGGTGAAGATCAAGCAGCAGTCCGTCCTCGAGACGTGGACGATCAACATGACCTGTGTCAGCCCGATCGAATGCACGGGTGAGGTCAAGAGCTCGCTCGGGTGGACCGGGCCGATCAGGCTCGACGACTTCTACTTCGTCGAGCACGTTGTCCCGAACTGGATGCCTTGTCCCAATGGGACTTTCGCCACCGGCTATCAGAAGTTCCTGCTTTGGGGAGTTGATCCCGGCACGCAACATCGGATCAAGAGGAACATGACCACGATCGCGGGCCGCAACATCACCAAGAGCGACAGTGGCGCCTGCGGGGTCAATCTGTCGAAGGTGATCGAGTTGCCGGTGCGGTTGGACCGAATCTCCTAGACCGCGCCGGCTCTCGGCGATCCGTCACATCGGCAGCAGGTCCTGCCACGACTTCGGCGCAGAGCCCGTCGTCACATTCGTGACCTGATGCATCGATCCGTCCGGCGCCAGGTACTCCCCCGTCTGCGGGTTGTATTGCGCAGTCCCCACAGTCGGCACGCCGGCATCGTTGCCCCCGAAGGCGCTTGGTGCGGCGGGGACCGCGCCGGGAGGCGGCGCCGGTGCCACGGGGACGGCCTGCCCCGGCGGCAGCGGTGCCGAAGGAAGGATCGGCGGCTGCGCAGGCGGCGGCGCCCCCGGAACCACCGGGGCGGGCGCACCGACGGGGAACGGCGGTGTGCCGGGCTCCGACACCGGTGGCGTGCCCGCCCGCACCGCTCCCGGAGGCAGCGGTGTTCCTTCGACCGGGGTGTAGATCCGGTCCGGTCCCTCGACGAACGAATCGATCGGGACGCCTTGAGACACAAGGTTCGGGTCGAACGGGTACGGCCCGGTGATGTGGTTGCGGATCGCGGTGGGAACGAATCCCCTGGGATCGTTGCAGAGTTCCACGGTGGGAGCGCGTTTGCCAGGGTGCTCAATGCACGGGTAGTTCCGTGCACCACGAACATTCATCGGCGAATCCTGCGGCAGTTTGCAATACAGGCCGTCCGGGGTGTCGATCGTGGTTTCGTCCTCCGGCGATCGCCACTGCGTCGACGGCAGGAACCCGACGGTGCACGGGTTCGGGTCGCTGATCGTCAGCGCGAAATCGCCCATCGGCAGACCTGTCGGGCTGTTCTGCGGCAGGCCGAAGGACTGCTGGGCGGCGATGATGCCCGGGAACAGCACGAGAAGCTGTTCGATCGCGGGATTGTAGGTGAGCAAGGTCTGCCCCACGGTGCTCAGATTAGCCAACAGGATCGGCAGCGTCGGCTTCACCTGATTGAGTAACGTGCTGACCTCTTGCGCGAATCCGGGGCCGTTCTGCAGGAGCGCCCGGACCTGTGGGTCGTTCTGGACGACCTGCGCCGAAACACCGTTCAAACTGGCTGCCCAAGTCCGGATCGCATCGGTGGTCTCGGCCTGTGAATCGATGAGCGGTCGACTGTCGTCGATCAGGGAGCGCATCTGGTCGGAGACGCCGTTGACGTCGTCGGTCACCTGTGCAGCCGAGTCGAGCAGCGATCCGAAGTCGGGTCCCGCACCGTTGAACGCCTTGAAGGTTTCGTCAAGCAGGTCGGGAATCCGGTCCTTCGGGAGGCTGTCGACCAACGCGCTCAACTGATCGAGCATCGGGCCGACCTGCTGCGGCACTGACGTCGCAGTCACCGGGATTCGCGACCCGTCCTCCAGGAAAGGCCCGTCATCGGTTGCCGGTCGCAGATCTACGTACTGCTCACCGACCGCGGACACACTGCGCACCTCGGCCCGCAGATTCGCGGGGATCTTGGGCGAAGTATCAAGGGACAGTGTGGCTTCAGCACCTCTCTCGGTCAGCGCCACGCTGGTGACCTTGCCGACCTGGACGCCGCGGTATGTCACGTTGCTGAACCGGTAGAGACCGCCCGACTCGGGCAATCCCAGAGTCACGGCGAGCCGGCCGACTCCCAGCAGCGTGGGCACCTGCATGTAGGTGAACAGCATCACCGCCACGCCCACTATCGACGCAATGGTGAAAATGATCAGCTGATTTCGGACGAAGCGGGTGAGCATCAGCCACCTCCTCCAGGTGTCGGCACCGCAGGTACGGGCGGCGCATGGGGTGGTGGCGGCGTCTGCCCCGCGTACGGGCCGGCGAAGATCTGGTCACCGCGCAGTGGTTGCGCCTGCGGCAGCCACGGCGCGGCCGGTGGCGGGGGCAGCACCGGCAGGATCGGCTCGGCCGGGATGACAACCGTCGGCGCGGGCGCAGTGCCTTCAGCCGGCGGCGGCGCAGCCTCTTGCGGCGGAGGCGCGACGCCGAAATTCAAGGGATTGTAGGCATAGTTCAAGTAGTAGGGATCACCGGGCGCGGGAATCAGTTTGGCGTTCTCGTCACCCCACCGCGTCCCTAGGAGAAGCGTCTTCTTCAGGCGTGGATAGGTGATGTCGAAGACCGCGTACAGGTTGATGAAGTCGCCTTTGGTGATGCGGTCGGCGAACGTCGGCCCGTACGGGAACGCGCTGGCCCACAGCACCGCCTCATTCAGGTCGGGTCCGATGTCCGCGAGCGCACCGAGGACGGGACCGAGGTTCTCCAGGTTCTGGACTAGATCGTCGCCCGCGTCGTTGACAAGTCGCGTCGCGGTGTCGCTGAAGGTGCCGAGCCGATCGAGCGCGGTGGTGAAGGTCGGCCGCTCCCTGATCAGCACGTCGATGGCCGGTGGGATCTCCTTGAGCGCCCGATCGATCACTTCGCGCTGATTGGCGAAAGTGCCTGCCACCCGGCGCAACTGCTGGATCGACGCGATGATGTTCTCGCGCTGCTCAGCGAGGACACCGACGAAATTGTCCAACCTGGTGAGCAGTTCGCGGATTTCGGGCTCACGCCCCGACAGCGCGGTGTTCATGTTGTGGATGATGTCGCCGATCTGGCCGAGGCCGCCGCCGTTGACGACGGTGGAGAGCGACGACAGGGTCTGCTCGGTGGTCGGATAGGTCGACGACGAGTTCAGCGGGAGTGTGGATCCCGGTTCGAGCCGTCCGGACGGCTTGTCCCCCAGCGGTGGATTCAGCGCAAGATGCATCGACCCCAGTAGGCTGGTCTGCCCCACGGTCGCCACGGCGTTGGCAGGAATCACCACATCGGGTTTCACCGAGATCTCTACCGCGGCGTGCCAATTCTGCACGGTCATCTTGCCGACGCTGCCGACGACGACGTCGTCGATCATGACCGGCGAATTCGACTCCAGCGTCGCGACGTTCGGCACCTGAACGTGGTAGGTGATCGCGTCGGGACCCCGCCCCACCGCCCCCGGTAGGGGCAGAGAGTTCACCCCCTGGAACGCACAGCCGGAAAGGGACAGTGCGACAGCACAACCGACGACTGTCAACTGCTTCACACCGCTTCTCATGATGGCGGCATCCCTTCCGCAGGCAATAGGGGCGCTGTGGGTGGCACCGGCGCCGCCGGAGCGGGCGTGGAGGGCAGCAGCAGCCCGTCGACTGTCTGTGCCGGGATGTTCGACTGGATGTTGGGCGGCCCCGGAATCGGTGCACCGGGGAACAACGCCGGTGACGGTGTCGCCGGGGCATCGGGATCCGGCTGGTAGATCCCTGGCGGTCCGGGCGGTGCGCCCCACCCCGGCGGCGGCGGGATGTCGCCGGAACCCGTGTATGCGGACACGGTCGGCGGTATCTCGGCCGGATCGCCCGGCCCGGCTCCACCTGGCGCGAGCTTGGGATCGGTGTAGATCATCCGCTCAGGACTCACCGCCGGCCGCAAGTACGCGTTGATCGGGAACGGCAGATTGTGAATGGGTATCGAGCGCAAGGCGGGCCCGAGGTACTGCGAGCAGAGCTTGGCGGTCTCGGGCGCGGTCGTGTTGGCGACAGCACCGATGAGACCGCACACGAACCACACCGGGTTCGAGAAGTTGGATACCGAGAAAGCGCCGGTCACCGACCCGCCGTTCGGATAATAGATGTTCTCGAAGTTCGCGATCGCGTTGGGCGTGATGTGGAGGACGTTCTCGAGCGCCAACTTGTTGTCGGCAAGCACCTGCATGACCTGACCGAGGCTGCGGATCTGTTCGGTGGTCTGGTCCCTGCTGCCGACCACGAACCGCTGTACCTCACCGATGGCGAAGGACAGGTCGGTCAGGGCGGCGTCGAGGTCCGACCGGCTGTCGTTGACAACGCTGGTCAGTGTGGCCAGACGGTTCTGAAACAGCACAATCTGGTCCTTGCTGTCGCGCAGCGCGGACACGAACATCTGCAGGTTCTTGATGATGTCGACGATGTTGCCGCTGCCCTCGGCGAAGATCCGCGCCACACCGGAGAGTTGCCGCAGCGTTTCGCGCAGTTTCTCGCCGTTGCCTTCCATCGCATTGGCGGCGCTGTCGACGAAGCGCGAGATCGATGTTCCGTTCACTCCGGTCTGTGGGCCCAATTCCTCTGAGAGGCGCATCAATTGAGTTTTGACTTCATCCCATTCGACCGGGACCGCGGTCTGGTTCTCGGGGATGACGCCCCCGTCGTCCATCGTCGGCCCGCCGCCGTCCCGGTAGGCCGGGGTGAGCTGGACATAGCGAGCGGCCACCAGGTTCTGCGCCACGATGACGGCCTTCGCGTCGGCGGGGACGGGCACTCCCCTGTCGACCTTGAGCGTCATCTTCGTCAGCGTGCCCTCCGGCTCGATCTTGTCGATCGTGCCGACCTTGACGCCCGACACCCGAACCTCGTCGCCCGGATAGATCGCGGTCGCCGTCGGGAAGTAGGCCGTGATGGTCTTCGGGCCGAAGAACACCTGCCGGACGAGGAAGGCCGCGCCGGCGATCAGCAGAATGGCCAGCACGATCGCCGTGCCCGCCACCAGCCGCTTACGGGTTGCCATCATTGGGGAGATCTCCAGGCTGCGGAAGGCTGTTGACAGGGAACGGGAGTTCAGCTCGCGGTCCGGCGTTGTCCGGCGGCTGCCCCTGTTCGACACCGCGCCGGAATCCGAAGGCGTATTCCAGGAACGGCTGCAACAGCTGTGCGGGTTGGATGTTCGGAATCAGCGCGTTGTAATACGCACCGTTGGAGACGATCTCACCCTGCGTGAGGTAGTACTTCGCCGCACCCGGGAGCATCTTGGCGAGGTTGTCGCGGTTCCTCTCCAACATGCGCGTCACGTTGTTGAGCCGTTCCAGCGCCGGCGCGAGTTCTGCTTCGTTGTCGGCGACCAAACCCGACAACTGCTGCGACACCGTCGAGATGTTGGCGAGCAGGCTCGTGATCGCGTAGCGACGGTCATTGAGCACTGCCAGTAGGTCGTTGGAGTTGAGGATCAGCGCGTTGACCTGCCTGCTGCGCTCGGAGAAGATCCCGGTCACCTCTCCGGCGGTCCGGAGTAGTTCGGCGAGGCTTTCGTTGCGGCTGTTGAGGGACTGGGACAGCCGCGACAGGCCATCGAAGGTCGGGCCCAGTTGCGGCGCAATCTGGTCCAGCGTCTCAGACAGGATGTCCAGTGACTGGTTCAGCGCACCGGTGTCGGTGTCGGCGGTGTTTTCGGTCAGCTCACTCACGGCATCCGTCAATGAGTACGGCGACGATGTCCGACTCGTCGGAATCACGTGCTGCGGATCGAGGGTGCCGCTGCCCTGGGAGTCGAGCGCGAGGACACGCTCACCCAGCAGCGTTCCGGTGCGGATATGGGCCGTGGTGTCGGAGCCCAGCGCGTACTTGCCGCCGATGGTGAACCCGACGAGTGCGTCGCCGTTTTCGAGCTTGATCGACGACACCGAGCCGACCTTGATGCCGGATACGGTGACGTCGTTGCCGACGGTGAGGCCGCCGGCTTCGGTGAACAGTGCCTGGTAACGAACTGCCGTCGCCCAGGACATCAGTCGTTCCGGCTGCAGGCCGACGGCGATGACCAGGATGATCAAGACAACGCCGATGAAGCCTGCCTTGGCGAGTTGAGAACCGCGGTATTTGAGCATTACTCGTCCACGCACCTTCCCTCTTCTTGCTTGATCCAGGGGAAGACCACCGTGCGTCCCTCCAGATCACTGGCGCGGAAGGTGATACCGCAGATGTAGTACGGGAACCACGCGCCGTACGACCCGACACGAGCGAGCTTGCGGTAGATCTCGGGCAGACGCTGAAGCGTCGCGTCGAGTCGATCCAGATCGTTGTCCACCAGCGGCGCAAGCCTGTTCAGCTCGTCGACGGTGTTGGCCAACGGTGCCCGGCCCCTGCCGAGCAGGTCCGCCAGCGATGCGGTGCCGTTGTCCAAAGCCGTGATGGCGGTCCCGATCGGATCCCGGTCGGCCGACAGTCCGCTGACCAGCTGTTCAAGCTTGTCGATCGCACCGGAGAATTCGTCACCGTCTTTGGCGAGCGTGTCGAGGACTGTGCGCAGGTCGACGATCAACTCCTCGATGACCTGGTTGTTGTCGGCCAGCGAGTTGCTGAACGACGATGTCTTCGAGAACAAGGAGTCCAATGTTCCGCCCTGCCCCTGCAGGATCTGGATCAGCGCCGATGTCAGCCCGTTGACGTCTTCGGGATTGAGACCCTGGATCACCGGTTTGAGCCCGCCGAGCAAGACGTCGAGATCGAGGGCCGGAGCGGTCCGGTCCTCGGGGATCTGTCCTCCTGCAGGGACGATCTGGTTGGAGTCGGGTGTGTCAACCAGTTCCAGATAGCGGTCTCCGACCAGGTTCAGATAGCGGATCGCGGCGTTGGTTCCGGTCGTCAGCACGGTGTTGCGGTCGGCGTCGAAGGTCACCAGCACACTGCGGTCGGGCTGCAGTTCGACGTCTTTGACGGTGCCGACCCGGATACCGGCGATCCGCACGGTATCTCCGGATTTCAGTCGGGACGCGTCCTTGAAGACCGCGGTGTATTCGTGGGCCGCACCAGTTCTGGTGTCGCTGAACACCAGAAACAGGAAGGCGGTCAACAGGGCCATGACGAGGCCGAAGATGGTGAACTTGATGAGGGTGCCGGTGGAGCGCGTCATCCGGGCATTCCGATCTGTGCGGTGTTGCGCGGTGGCCCGTCAAGAGGTCCGAACAGCCAGTTCTTCAATCCCTCTGAATTCAGGAGGATGCCCGCGTTGCCGTACTGCGCCGGGTTGGACCCGACGTCGCCGACGATGAGCGGAGGGACGAACTCGGCCGGCATTTCGGGCAGGCCCAGTTCCGCGCAGTAGTCGCGGCCACCACTCTTGGCCGCCACCTTCGGGAGGTCGCGCGGGTAACGGTAGCGCTCGACGCCCAGCGTCAGACCGGCGGAGACGAAGATTCCGGAGAACTGGGGCGGGGACTTCGCGAACGGAACCAGACCGCCGATGCCGCACCACAACGACTTCTTGTACAGGTTCAACAGACCGGTGGTGGGTTCGAGCTTGTGGAGCACGTCGGTCAGCGCCTCGCGATTGCTCCCGACCACGTCGTTGCCAAGGTCTGCCAAACCTATTGAGCTGACCAGGAATTGGTCCAGGTTGTCCTGCTCGTCCACGATGGAGTTGCTCAGTGTCGTGGTGTTCTCGACCGTCGCAACCAGATCAGACCCGGCGTCGGCGTAGGCCTCCAGTGCGGGCACTGAGGCTTCGATGTCGTGGGAGAGGTTCGGCAGGCTGGGTTCGATCTTGGCCAGCAGCGCGTTGAAGTCAGTAAGCGTGTCACCGAACTTCTCCCCGCGGCCGTTGAATGCCTGCGAGATCGCTCCGAGGGTTTCGTTGAGCTTGGTGGGCTCGACGCTGTCGAGCACCTGAACCAGGCGCTGGAAGACGGTGTTGATCTCGACGGTGACATGGTCACCTGTGAGCACCTGCCCCTTCTGCAGCGCACCGCTCGGGTTCTTCGGGGCTTCGAGTTGGACGAACTTGGCGCCGAAGACCGTCGACGACGCGATGTCGACCTGAACGTTGGACGGGATCAGGTGTAACTGGGAGGGGTCCATGTCCAGCTGCAGCGCGGCGGTGCCGTCCGGCCGGTAGTCGATCGAACGGACGCTGCCGACCTGGACGCCGCGCATCTTGACCTTTGCGTCGGGGTTCATCACCAGACCGGCACGGTTCGAGATCACGGTGACGGGAACTGTTTCGGTGAACTTTCCGGCGAACAGACCGATCGAGACCGCAAGCACCACGAGCAGTGCGACAACCAGTGCGAGGCCGGCCAAGGGCCGGGCAAGATTTCGATTCAACGCGTCTCCCTAGCCCGACAGGTTGAAGTTGCCGTTGGAACCGTAGATCGACAGCGACACCAGCAGGGTCACCGAGACCACCACGACCAGGGAGGTGCGCACAGCGTTGCCGACCGCGGCACCCACCCCCGACGGGCCGCCGGAGGCGAAGTAGCCGAAGTAGGTGTGCACCAACAAGATCGCGATCGCCATCAGCACCGCCTGCAGGAACGACCAGAGCAGGTCGATCGGGTTGAGGAAGGTGTCGAAATAGTGGTCATAGAGCCCACCGGACTGGCCGAACAACACCACGGTGGTGAACTGCGACGCCAGAAACGACAAGATCACCGCGATCGAGTACAACGGCGCGATCGCCACCATCCCGGCCACGATCCTTGTCGACACCAGATACTCCACCGGCCGGATCCCCATCGACTCCAACGCGTCGATCTCCTCGTTGATCCGCATCGCACCCAGCTGCGCAGTCACCCCGGCACCGAACGTCGCGGCCAACCCGATCCCGGCCACCACCGGCGCGGCGATACGCACGTTGATGAACGCCGCCAAAAACCCGGTGAGCGCCTCGATACCGATGTTGCCCAACGACGAATAACCCTGAATCGCCAAAGTCCCGCCGGCGGCCAGAGTCAAAAACCCGACGATCACCACAGTGCCACCGATCATCGCCAACGTCCCCGCACCCATCGAGATCTCAGCGATCAGCCGGATGATCTCCTTGCGGAAATGCACCGCCGCATGCGGCACCCCGGCCAGGGCCCGACCATAGAACAGCGTGTGATCACCGATACGCGAAAGCACATCCACCGGCCGACCGGCGTAACCGACCAGCCGCGGAAACCGCGACCGCAGAATCGTCGAAGTACCCATCGCCGCTATCCCGTCGTCATCCGGATACCGATGGCCGTGACCACCACATTGATCACGAACAACGCCATGAACGCATACACCACCGTCTCGTTGACCGCATTACCCACCGCCTTGGCACCACCGCCACTGATGGTCAACCCGCGATAGCACGCCACCAACCCGGCGATCAACCCGAACAACGCCGCCTTGACACACGAGATGATCACCTCGGGCACCCCGGTCAGCAGCGTGATCCCGGCCGCGAACGCACCAGGGTTCACGTCCTGGACGAAGATCGAGAAGAAATAACCACCCAGGATCCCGATGATCACCACCAGGCTGTTGAGCAGCAGCGCCACCAAACCCGAAGCCAGCATCCGCGGCGTGACCAGCCGCTGCACCGGATTGATACCCAGCACCTCCATCGCGTCGATCTCCTCACGGATAGTGCGCGACCCCAGATCAGCACACATCGCCGTGGCCCCCGCCCCGGCCACAATCAACACCGTGACCAGCGGACCCACCTGCGTCACCGCACCGAACGCCGCACCCGCCCCAGACAAATCAGCAGCACCCAACTCACGCAGCAAGATGTTCAACGTGAACGACACCAACACCGTGAACGGAATCGCCACCAACAACGTCGGCGCCATCGACACCCGCGCAACAAACCACGACTGCTCCAAAAACTCCCGCCACTGAAACGGCCGCACAAACACATAACGCACCGCATCCAACGCCATCGAGAAAAACCCGCCAACAGCCTGCATCGCACCCGACAAACCATTCGGCAACGAAATCCCGGTCGACCAGCGCTCCGGTCCCTTAACCGCCATCAGGCCCCTCCAACATCGTGACCGCCGCTACGGCCGTCGGGCCGCCGACTGTGTGCGCCAGCCCGATTCGGGCGCCGTCGACCTGGTTGACCGCCTCGCCTCGCAGCTGGGCGAACAACTCGACACATTGCGCCACACCGGTGGCGCCGGGCGGGTGCCCCTTGGCCTTGAGCCCACCGCTGGGATTCACCGGAAGCGCGCCGCCCACGCTGGTCACCTCGGCTTCGAGAAGCTTGTAGCCACCCATCCTTTCGGCGAAGCCGAGGTCCTCGTAACTCATCAGCTCGATACCGGTCAGGAAGTCGTACACCTCAGCGACGTCGACATCGGTCGGGGTCCTGCCTGCCATGGCGTAGGCCTGCTTGGCTGCTCTGGTCGTCGCCGGGAACGTCGTCAGGTCCAACTTGTGCTGGTGCATCACCGAATCCAGACCGATTCCGACGCCGCTGATCCAAACAGGCCGGTCGGTGAACCGGTCGACGACATCGTCCGCGGCGATCACCAGCGCCGCGGCACCGTCGCTCTGCGGCGCGCAGTCGTACAGCCGGAACGGGGTCACCACCGTTGGTGCGTTCAGGGCCTGCTCCATCGTGATCTCAAAGCGCAACCGCGCCTTCGGGTTGTTGACTCCATGGCGGTGGTTCTTGACCGCCACCATGGCTAAGTGTTCTTCAGTTGCCGGAGATTCGTGGAGATATCGACGAACGTGTAAGGCAAATCCTGCCGGAGCCACCAGACCGAGCGGGTAATCCCAGGCCATGTCGCGCGCCATCGCCTCCCACTCCCACAACATCTCGGCACTCGTGGTGTCGCGCAACTTGTCCGCACCCATCACCAGTGCCACGTCGAAGGCGCCCGAGGCGACCGCGAACAACGCATTGCGGATCGCGTCATGGCCCGTCGCGCAGGAATTCTCGACGCGGGTTACCGGTAGGTCGGGCAGGCCGAGCGTGTCGGCGAGGATACCGGATGGAAAGCCGTCGGCGGTGCCCATCGCGCCGAACCACGCAGCCTGAAGGTCCGCCTTCGACAAGCCCTTGTCCACGGTGCGGGCACACGCGGAGAACGCCATGGGCAGCAGGTCTTTCATCCCCAGCGCGAAATGCTCCCCGAACGGCGTCATGCCGGCGCCGACGATCGCCACCCTCCTCATGCAGCCCCCCTGACCCCGGACTGCGCCGGGTGGGGTTCGAAAGCGTAGCCGTAGTCCGGCACACCGGACCGGACCGCCACGCGCCGCAGCACCAGGCGCCCGTGATGGCCGATGTCGACGGTGCCGGGCTCAGCTCCGGTCACCTTGACCAGAGCGCGCACCCCGACACCGTCGAGCTCGACGATGACCAGCGAGTACGGCGTGCGCAGACCCGGGACGGGGATGTGCACCGTCGTCTCCGTGTAGACCCTGCCGGTCCTGGGCAACGGAACCAGCTCGTAGTCGGTGGCCAGCGCTCCGTTGTCGGCGACTCGGTAGCGCGGAGGAAAGTCGAGCTCCCCAGATGTCCCGAATTGTCCTGCCTCCCAACGCACCTTGGCTTCGAAAGCTCGCTCGTAGGCGGCCAGCGAGATCGGAATTTCCGCGTCGGCGGCGAAGACGCCATCGGGCACCGGACGAGGCTGGGGTTCCCTGCGGTAGGTCTGGGCGCTGCCGCCGCTGACACTGATGCCGGACAGGATCGCCTGCTCCACGGCGACCAGTGGGCCCGTCCGGCCCGATTCGGCGAGCGCGGCAAGCGCGAACAGGCTCGCGCTCGCGCCCGACGTGGGGAGCGCGGGCGGGTCGCCGAGGCAGAGAGCGGTTGCCCGATCATGATCGACCCCGGCCACCGCGACGGGAGTGTCCAGCCAGGCTGCCGCCAATGACGCGATCAGTCCGCGCTCGTGAAGAAGTCGCGGATCTCCGTAGTCGTGGACGTCCCCGGTGGCCTTGCGGGTGCGCACCGGCAGGCTGCGCGCGACGCGGGCGGCGGTGCGCACCTGCAGACCGTGCTCGCCCGTGACGATGGCCGCGGCCCCGGCGGGTGCCAGGTCCGCCCCGATGATCAGGGTGCGCGGCCGCGCCGAGCTGACGGCGTCGACGGTGGCCGGTGCACCACCCAGACGTTCGTCGACCTCCAGCTCCGGATCCAGTCCGAGCCCGGCCAGCAGTACCGCCGCGTTACTGCTCTCCAGCAGCGGCAGATCGCGGCTGACGAACACCACCCGTTCGACCGCATCGCCTGCGGTCAGCGCCGCCCGGCCGGCCTCCACGGCCATGGTGACGGCGTCCTCGTCATCACCGGCGACCCGGCGCAGGGGGGTACCCCAGCACGGCAGGTAGGTGCCGATGGACGTGACGTAAGGCATTTGGCGGAACTTCCGGGTAAGGACGGCGAAGAGTCAGGTGACGGCGCCGGCGGTCTTGAGCTCGATGATGCGGTCCCAATCGAGACCCAGTTCGACGAGGATGTCGTCGGTCTGTTGGGCGAAACCGGGAGCCGGTCCCGAGGTCGGCGCGACCACGTCGAACTGCACAGGGTTGGCCACGAGCTCCAGTTCACCTGCCTGGACCAGGTATTCGTTGGCACGGATCTGGGCGTCTTCGGCGGCCTGGAGGGTGTCCTGCACCGGTGCCCAGGGCCCGGCCAGCGTCGCGAAGCGCTCGCTCCACTCGGCCAGCGGACGCTTGCTCATCGCCTCCTTGAGGATCTCGGCCGCCTCCGCGGTGTTCTCGGCGAACGACTCGGCGGTGGCAAACCGCGGATCGTCGGCCAGCTCGCCGAGCTCCATGTGCTTGCAGACGTCGGCCCAGAACTTGGTCGGCTGCATCATCACGAACGAGATGTAGCGATCGTCGGCGGTCGGGTACAGACCGACCAACGGATTGATCGGCGAACCGTGCACACCGGGCGGGAAGGCCTCCATCCGCTGGTGGAGGTGGTTGGTCAGCGCCACCGTGTGTCCCAGGGCCCACAGCCCGCTACCCAACAGCGACACGTCGACGATCGACGGCTCTCCGGTGCGCTCCCGCTTGAGCAGCGCCGCGGCGATACCCCCGGCGAGGTTCGTGCCGGAGATCGTGTCGCCGTAGGCCGGTCCGGGCGGACCGACCATGCCGGGGGTTCCCGGCGGGGTGATGGTGGCCGCGGTGCCGGCCCGGCACCAGAACGCGGTCATGTCGTAACCGCCCTTGACCGACTCCTCACCGCGGGGACCCAGCGCGCTGCCGCGGGCGTACACGATCTTCGGGTTGACCGCGCGGATGTCGTCGACGTCGATGCCGAACTTCTGGCGGTGGCCCGGCAGGAAGCTGGTCAGGAATACGTCCGCGCGGCGGGCCAGCTCCAGCAGCACCTCCTTGCCTTCCGGGACCGACATGTCCAGCCCGATGCTGCGCTTGAGCCGGTTGGCGTGCTCGATGTTCGGGTTCGGATCTCCCTCCACCCGCAACAAGCCGGTCTGGCGCAACCCGCGCTGCGGGTCGCCGGTGACGGCGTGCTCGACCTTGATCACGTCGGCGCCCCACTCCGCGAGCACGGCGCCCGCCGACGGGACGAAGCCGTACATCGCCACCTCGAGGACGCGGATCCCGTCCAGGGGCTTGCTCATCGGTGCCCTCTCCTTCTCATGGGAGCGCTCACGGCTGACCCACCACCGTCGCGAACGTCTTCGATTCCAGGAACTCCTCGAGGCCGGCCCGGCCCATCTCGCGTCCGATGCCCGACTGCTTGAACCCGCCGAACGGGCTGTCGGGGCTGAAGTAATTACCGCCGTTGATGGAGAACGTGCCCGTGCGGATCCGGCGGGCCACCGCCAGCGCGCGGTCCTGGCTGCCGAAGACGGCACCGGACAGTCCGTAGATCGAATTGTTCGCGATGCGCACCGCGTCGTCGTCGTCGGTATAGGTGATAACGGCCAGCACCGGACCGAACACCTCCTCCTGGGCGATCTCGCTGTCGGGATCGACGTCGGCCAGCAGGGTCGGGGTGTAGAAGTAGCCGGGATCGACCTTCTCGCCCCCCGTGACCAGGGTGGCGCCGGCCTCGACCGCGCGCTTGACCATCCCGTCGACCTTGTCGCGCTGCTTCTCACTGATCAGCGGCCCCATGTACGTCGACGGGTCGGCCGGATCCCCGTAACGCACATGCCCGAAGTTGGCCTTCACCAGCTCGACGATCTCGTCCTTGTGCTGCTCGGGCACGAGCAGCCGCGAGGTCAGCGCGCACCCCTGACCGGCGTGGGTGACCATGCTGAACGCCGAGAACAGCGCGGCGGTGTTGAAGTCGGCGTCGTCGAGGACGATTGCCGCCGACTTCCCACCGAGCTCGAGGAACACCTTCTTGAGGGTGGCGCTCGCGGCGGCCATGATGGCGCGCCCGGTGGGGGTCGACCCGGTGAAGGTGACCATGTCGACGTCGGGGCTGGCGGTCAGCGCGGCGCCGACGGCCGGGTCCGCGCCGGACAGCACGTTCACGACCCCGGCCGGGATGTCGGTGTGCTCGGCGATCAGCTCGCCGAGCGCGAGCGTGATCAGCGGCGTGTCCGGTGCGGACTTCAACACCACCGTGCAGCCCGCGGCCAGCGCCGGAGCGAGTTTCGCCAGGGCCAGCTGGTTGGGGTAGTTGTAGGCGATGATCGCCGCGACGACGCCGGCAGCTTCTTTCTCGACCCAGCGGTGATGCTGCATACCCCGGCTCTCGATGTCGCCGAGGTCCTCGGTGAACGGGTAGCTCGTCAACAGTTCGGTGTAGTAGCGGACGATCTCGATCGGCTGATCCAACTGCGCGCCCTGGCACAGCGCCGGAGTGGCACCGACCTCAGCGATCGTCAATGCGGCCAGCTCGTCGCGGTGTTCGACGAGGGCGGCGTGGAACTGCTCCAGGCACCGGATCCGCAACTGGACATCGGTGGCCCAGTCACCGGCGTCGAAGGCCTGCCGGGCGGCGGCCACGGCGGCCTCCGCGTCGGCGACCGTCGCGTTGGGGGCGTGCCCCAGCACCTCGCCGGTCGCCGGATTGACAGAAGGAAACGTCCGCTCGGTTTCGAGGAGCTGCCCCCCGATCAACAGGCGTCGCGCGGCGCGCCCGGCCCCTGCGCTCGGCCCCCGGTTTCCGTCCGCGATCGTGGCTGTTTCCTGCATCATCCTCCTCAACAGCTGTGACGTCACAGGTGCGATGTGGGGTTATGTGATGGAAACTGCATTCTCATCACCGGCGAATCATACATTCGCTGGATGAGAACTCAAGGAAATGCGCGGGACGGCCACTGCCTGGGATAAGCGGTGCGACAATCCGGCATCGAACGTCTCACCAGTGTGAACACACCGCCGCAATTGTCTTGCGATCGTGCATGGTGCGAGAGTACGGTTCTCATAATCGGAAGGATGATTCTTGAAGGCTGAAGCGATGGATGGAGCCGGCGCGTGAGAAACGCTGTGGTGACCGGAGGCGCATCGGGTATCGGCGCCGCCGTGGCGGAGCGGCTGCGCGCGGACGGCATGCGCGTGGCCACGATCGATCTGAACCCGGGCGAGGAGAAGTTCTCCTACGCCGCCGACGTGACGGACCGGGCCGCCGTCGACGCCGCACTGGCCGAGATCCGCGCGGAACTGGGGCCGGTCACGGTACTGGTGAACGCTGCGGGGCTGGACCGGTTCAAGAAGTTCCTGGACCTGACGTTCGACGAATGGCAGAAGGTCGTCGACGTCAACCTCAACGGCGTCTTCCACTGCGTTCAGGCGGTGCTGCCGGACATGATCGAGGCCGGCTGGGGCCGCATCGTGAACATCTCGTCGTCGAGCACGCATTCCGGCCAGCCGTTTATGTCGCCGTACGTCGCGGCCAAGTCGGCGGTCAACGGGCTTACCAAGTCGCTGGCGTTGGAGTACGGACCCGCCGGCATCACCGTCAACGCGGTCCCGCCGGGTTTCATCGACACCCCGATGCTGCGCAAGGCCGAGCAGCGCGGCTTCCTCGGCGACACCCAGAAACAGATCGAGCAGACGCCGGTGCGCCGGATGGGTCGCCCGGAGGACATCGCCGCCGCCTGCGCCTTCTTCATCTCCGAGGAGGCCGGCTACATCACCGGTCAGATCCTGGGCGTCAACGGCGGCCGGAACACCTGACAAGCCAGCACATTTCAGCGAAAGGACGACTGTTCATGGGACGCGTTCAAGGCAAGGTCGCCTTCATCACAGGGGCGGCACGCGGTCAAGGCCGCAGCCACGCCGTACGGCTCGCCGAAGAGGGCGCCGACATCATCGCGGTCGATCTCTGCGAGAACGTCGACACCATCGGGTATCCGATGGCCACGCCCGAAGATCTGGAAGAGACCGCGGCGTTCGTCGAGAAGACCGGGCAGCACATCGTCGCCGCGAAGGCCGACGTGCGTGATGCCGCACAGCTGAAGAAGGCCCTCGAGGACGGTATCGCCCAATTGGGCGGTGTGGACATCGTCATCGCCCAGGCCGGCATCGCCGGCATGAAGGGAACCCCGCCCATGCAGGCGTGGACCGACGTGATCAACACCAACCTGGTCGGCACCATCAACGCCATCCAGGTCGCGTTGCCGCACCTGAAGGAGGGCGCATCGATCGTGGCAACCGGCTCGACCGCGGCGCTGATGGATGCGCACAACAAGCCCAATCCGGGCAACGATCCCGGCGGCATGGCTTACATGACCTCGAAACGTCTTCTCTCGCAATACGTGCATGATCTCGCGACTGAGCTCGCCGTCCGCGGTATCCGCGCCAATGTCGTACATCCGACCAACTGCAACACCGACATGCTGCAGAGCCCGCCGATGTACAAGTCGTTCCGGCCGGACCTGGAGAACCCTACCCGGGCCGACGCCGAGCCGGTCTTCGGTGTGCAGCAGGCGATGAAGGTCAATTTCATCGAACCGGAGGACATCAGCAACGCGATCCTGTGGCTGGTGTCGGACGAGGCCAGGTACGTCACCGGAATGCAGTTGCGCGTCGACGCCGGCGGCTATCTGAAGTGGTACGACTACCACGCGTGAGCGGCACATCGAAGTTGAGGAGGCGAGGCCGTGAAGGTTTGGGTTGATTCGGGACGGTGCCAGGGGCACACGCTGTGTTCGATGATCGCACCGGATTCCTTTGAACTCAGCGACATCGACGGTACCGCCTCGCCGGTCAACGAGATCGTCCCGGCCGACCAGGAGGACGCCGTGCGGGAGGCCGTGCAGTCCTGCCCGGAACAGGCGATCTCGATCGAAGAGTGACTGTGACCGCAGTCCTCCAGCCGGAATACACAGGGAGAGCAGACCTTTGAGTGTCGACGACGTCGTGAGCGGCACCGCCGACGACAACCGCAAGAAGAACACGTACTACTTCGACAGGCACACCCCGGAGTACCGGCTGCAGTTCGAGAAGATCACCGAGGAGATGCACGCCAAGTGCCCGATGGCGTGGTCGGAGACCTACAACGGGCACTGGGTGGCCGCCGACAGCAAGCACGTATTCGAACTCGCACGCTGTCCTGCGGTGTCGAATCACCACGACATCTCCGGTGAGACGCCGTTCCAAGGCATCACGATCCCGAAAGCAAGTCGTGCCACTGTGGTTCGCGGGGGCATTCTGGAGATGGACGAGCCGGAGCACAGCGCCTACCGCGGTGCGCTGAACCCTTACCTGTCCCCCGCCGCGATCAAGCGCTGGGAACCGTTCATCGACGAGATCACCCGCGCCGCACTGGATGAGCACATCGAGTCGGGCCGAATCGACTTCGTCGACGATCTGGCCAATGTGGTGCCCGCGGTGTTCACCCTGGCGATGATGGGCATCCGGCTCGACAAGTGGAACGTCTACAGCGAGCCGACACACGCGTCGGTGTACACGCCCGAGCATGCGCCCGAACGCGAGAAGATCAACGAGCAGCATCGCGAGATGGGCATCGATCTCATCAACAACATGATGGAGATCCGCGAGAACCCGCGTCCGGGTCTGGTGAATGCGCTACTGCAGTTACGGATCGACGGCGAGCCGGCACCGGACATGGAGATCCTGGGCAATCTCGGGTTGATCATCGGCGGCGGGTTCGACACCACCACCGCGCTGACGGCGCACGCCCTGGAGTGGCTCGGCGAGCACCCGCAGGAGAGGGAACGTCTCAGCAAGGAGCGGGCCACGCTTCTGCATCCGGCCACCGAGGAGTTCCTGCGGTTCTTCACCCCTGCCCCTGGGGACGGCCGCACCTTCTCCGAGGATGTCGAGGTCGAGGGTCACCAGTTCAAACGATATGAGCGGCTGTGGCTGTCTTGGGCGATGGCCAACCGGGACCCGTCGGTGTTCGAGCGCCCCCACGAGGTGGTGCTGGACCGCAAAGGTAACCGCCACTTCAGTTTCGGGATCGGTGTACATCGCTGCGTCGGCTCCAACGTCGCACGCACGGTATTCAAGTCGATGCTCACCGCGGTGCTGGACCGCATGCCCGATTATGTGTGCGACCCCGAGGGTACGGTGCACTACGACACCATCGGTGTCATCCAGGGCATGCGCAAGCTTCCGGCCACGTTCACCCCAGGCAAGCCGCTGGGTCCCGGCCTCGAAGAGACCCTGGTCAAGCTCCAGCGGATCTGCGACGAGCAGGAGCTCGCCCGACCGATCACCGAGCGTAAAGAAGCGGCCGTCATCGACTAATCGGCCCCGGATGTCACGCCGGAATGGTTCGATGAGTGACGGCGAAAGCTGGGAGGACAGCGATGAAGTTCCGCATGATCGCGACGATGGTTGCCGCATTGATGTCGGTGGCGACGCTTCTCGCACCGCCGTCGTCGGCAAGCTTTGCCATCGGCAACTACGACCTGCTGACCAACAGGTACACCCGCGCGTCATGGTTCTGGTTCGTGTCGCTGTGCATCCCGGAGAAGGACCCGAACTGCCTCAACGTCGCCGCGCGACCGCGGTTGGCGTACTACCAGTACTACGAGAGCAAGGTCTGGCTCGACAACGGCCGTTATACGTTCACTGTCGATGTGCCCGACGGACTCCAGTGCCCCGGGCATGTGATGCCGACCCGCGAGACCTACTCGTGGGATGCCCAGACACTACTGGGAACCATCGACTCGAAGTACGACGTCGGGTGCTTCAACGGCCCTCCGGGCACCCAGTTCTGGACATTCGCCCTGCAGCGCTTGTAGTTCTTCTCCGCGACCGTGCGTGTCTGCGGGCGACATGCCGCACCCAACCGCAATTTCGCGCACTCTCGCCGCGTCTTACCGCAGGGAATGCCGCCGCGGCGCAGCAGTGAAACCGCAGCGCATCCAGGGCGGGCACCCCGGGCGGGGCCTCCTACCGGGGCCCGCATCGCTTACCGCCGCGGCAGCCCCAGCACCTGCTGGGCGATGATGTTGCGCTGGATCTCCGAGGTGCCGCCGGCGATCGTGCCGCCGAAGCTGCGGCAGTAGCGCTCGAACCAGCTGGCGAAGTAGTGGTCGAGGTTCAGGTGCTCATAGGGTCCCGAGGTGGCGGGGTGTACCAGCCCGTCAGGTCCGGCGGCCTCCAGGGCGAGGCCCTCGATCCGCTGTTCGGCCTCGGCGCCGAGCAGCTTCGGGATGGACACCGAGGCCACATCCACCTCGCCGCGCGCCGCCTTGGCGATCCCCACCGATCCGAGCAGGCGTAGCGCCTGGTAGTCCATGATGCTGGTGGCCAGCGCGTCGCGCTCAAGCGGGTTCTTCGGCTGGAAGTCGGCGATGCAGTTGGCGATCCGGTCGGCGAAACCCAGCCACATCATCGTGCGCTCGTGTCCCAGTGAGCCGTTGGCCACGCCCCATCCGCCGTTGAGCGGGCCGACCAGGTTCTCGACCGGGACCCGGACGTCGGTGAAAAACACCTCATTGAAGTCGAGGTTGTCGATGCCGGTCATGTCGGCGAACGGCCGGCACACCACCCCGTCGAGGTCGGTGGGGATCAGCAGCACGCTGATTCCCTTGTGCTTGGGCGCATCAGGGTCGGTGCGCACGAACGTCAGCAGGAAATCGGCGTCATGCGCCCCCGACGTCCACACCTTTTGACCGTTGACCACGAATACATCACCGTCGCGAACCGCTTTGGTGCGCAACGACGCAAGGTCGGAACCGGCGCTGGGCTCGCTCATGCCCAGCGATGCGGTGCGTTCGCCGCGCAGCACCGGGACCGCCCACTGGTGTTTCTGCTCGTCGGTGCCGAACGTCAGCAGGGAGGCGGCGATGATGTTGACGCCCTGCGGGTTGAAACTGTGGTAGATCCGGCGCCGGCACAGTTCCTCGGCGTGCACGAAGGTCTGCAGCACCGACGCGTTGCGGCCACCGAATTCGGGCGGCTGCGCAGGAAGCAGCCACCCGTTGTCGAACAACAGCCGCTGCCAGTCCCTGGCCCATTGCGGCATGTGTGAGACCGAGCGTGGACGCTCCAAAGTCTCTGCCGCAGACGGCGTGTGCTCGTCGAGGAAGGCGGAGAACTCGGCGCGGAAATCCTCCACATCGGAATCAAAGGTCAGCTGCATCAAATTCCTCCGCGATCATCGCCCGGTGCTCGGCGGCCCCGCCGAGCATCAACTCGCCCGCCTTGGCCCGCTTCAGCGCGAACTGAAGGTCGTTCTCCCATGTAAAGCCCATGGCCCCGAACAGCTGCACGCCATGCCGGAACACCAGCGACTGGCACTCGCCCGCCGACGCCTTGGCCATCGCGGCCGCCAGCCGCCGGCGCGGGTCGTCGGCGGCGATGGTCAGCGCCGCGAAGTACGACAGCGCGCGGGCTCGTTCGATCGCGACGAACATGTCGGTTGCCTTGTGCTGGACCGCCTGGAACGTGCCGATCGCGACGCCGAACTGCTGACGGCTCTTGGCGTGTTCGAGCACCAGGTCGAGGATGCGCTGGCACGCGCCGACCATCGTGATCGCCATCCCCATCAGCGCCACGTGGCGCGCGCGCTCGGTGTTGACGACCAGCCGGTCCGAATCAGAGACCTGGGCGCCGACGAACGACACCTCGGCGACGTGCAGCACGGGGTCGAACACGTCGACGCGCCGGGTGGTGACATTGACGGAGTCGGCCCGCGGATCGACACAGAAGACACCAGCGGGCGTCACCACGGCAAGCCGGTCGGCGCGGTCGCCGTCCAGAACGAAGCGGTCGGTCCCGGAGAGCACCCAGCCCCGCGCGTCGCGGTTGGCGGTGACACCCGAGTACACGGCGGTGCCCGCTCCGCTGGGGTCGTAACGGTCGCCGACGAGCGGCGCGAACTGCGTGAGGGTGGCCAGGAACGGCGTCGGGTCGGTGACCCGCCCGAGTTCTTCGAGCACGATCGCCAACTCGACCGCGTTCTCCGAATCGGTCAGCTCGGTCCATCCGGCGTCGAGGTAGCTGTTCCACAGCGGCGTCGGGTCGACACCGTTCTCTGCGATATCCCGGATCAGCGACGCCGGGCACTGTTTGGACACCGCGTCACGCACGGTCTCCTGCCACAACCTCTGATCAGCATCGAACTCAAGTAACACCCGCACGCCTCCTGACGACCGACCAGACCGGAGAATAACATTCTCGAAGATGATCCAGCCATTCTCCTGCCGCGGGTATCCATTCTCGCCCAATGTCAGCTGAGCACCCGACCAGCAACGCGTCCTACCTGCACGAATATTAAGCGGTACGCTGGAGAACAGAATTCTTGCTAATGAAGAACAACGATCTACACTGAAGCTGTTGACGGCCGCGCCCTCGGCCGCGGAAGTGAAGGACAGAATTCGGTGAAGGTTCTCAGTGACGGCTTTACCGGCGCCACGGACGCGCAGGTGAAGGTGCCCGTCATCGATGCCAGCGTGCACATCTTCTGCCAGTCCAACAAGGACCTGCGCCAGAACTTCCTGCAGGAGCCCTTTCGCAGCCGAGGTTTCCCCGACTACGAGATGGACTGGTACGGAGCGCCCGGCGGCGAATACGCCGACAGGTCAACCGGTCCGGACGGTCAGTATCCGGGTTCCGACCCGGAGGTGGTGGCAAGACATCTGTTCACCGACAGAGGTGTCGACATCGCCGTTCTGCATCCGATGACGCGCGGCATCATGCCCGACCGCCACCTCGGCACGGCGCTCGCCGCCGCACACAACGAGATGATGGTGACCCGCTGGCTGGACCATCCCCAGCTGGGCGAGAAGTTCCGCGGCACGTTGCGGGTGAACCCCGACGACGTCGCGGGCGCATTGCGCGAGATCGACAAGTATCGGAACCATCCGCGCATCGTGCAGCTGGGCATCCCGCTGCAGTCGCGCGAGCTGTACGGCAAACCGCAGTACTGGCCGCTGTGGGAGGCGGCCGTGGACGCCGGGTGGCCGGTGGCCGTCCACTTCGAGGTGGGGTCGGGGATTCAACTTCCGCCCACCCCGTCCGGCGTCACCCGCACCTACGAGCAGTTCGTGGGCTTCACCGCGCTGAATTTCCTGTACCACCTGATGAACATGATCGCCGAGGGGGTGTTCGAGAGGATGCCGGCGCTCAAGTTCGTCTGGGCCGACGGCGCCGCCGACCTGCTGACCCCGTTCATCTGGCGGATGGACTGCTTCGGCCGCCCGCACCTGGAGCAGACGCCCTGGGCGCCGCGGATGCCCAGCGACTACCTGCCCGGCCACGTCTATTTCGTGCAGGGCGCGTTGGACGGGCCCGGAGACGTCGACTTCGCCGGCGAATGGGCCGGTTTCACCGGCAAGGACGACATGGTGATGTACGGGTCGAGTTATCCGCACTGGCAGCTCAACGAGTTGTCGGTGCCCGGCGCCTACACCCCCGAGCAGCGCGACAAGCTGTGCTGGCGAAACGCCGCGCAGTTGTACGGCATCGAAAGTGCCGACATTGCCTCCGTCACGGCGACGGCTGCGGCACAGTAGAGGTTTGAGAGGAGCGCACCATGACCGTCACCGCGAACCCCCGGGTACCTGCGGCCGAGCGCATCGCCGTTCGGTGCGTCGACTCCGACGTCCACCCGTCCCCCCGGCGTGGAGAACTGGTCGATTACATCCCGGAGCCGTGGCGCAGCAAGTACTTCCTGACCCGCAAGGTGGGCGACCAGATTTACTACGACGCACCCGACTACGCGCACTCGTATGCGATGCGCGTCGACGCCTTCCCGTCCGATGGCGAATTCGCCTGTAGCGACCCCGATCTGGCGTTCAAGCAGCTGATCATGGAAGCCGGGGCAGACCTCGCGATCCTCGAGCCCGCGGCCTACCCCGCCCGACTTCCCGAGGCAGAGCATGCGATGGCATACGCGCTCAACGACTGGCAGGCCAACCACTGGCTGGACAGCCACAACAACTGGCACGAGCGCTGGCGCGGCTCCATTTGCGTCGCGATCCAGCAACCCGAGGAGAGCGTCGCCGAGATCGAACGCTGGGCCGGACACCCCTACATGGCGCAGATCCTGATCAAGGCCGAGCCGCGCCCCTCGTGGGGCAACCCGAAGTACGACCCGATCTGGGCCGCGGCAACCAAGCACGACATCACGGTGAGCTGCCACCTGTCGCGCAGCCACTACGACGAGCTGCCGATGCCGCCGGTCGGTATGCCCAGCTACAACCACGACTTCATGGTCACGTACTCGCTGCTGGCGGCCAACCAGGTGATGAGCCTGATCTTCGACGGCACCTTCGATCGCCATCCCAACCTGCGCATCGTGTTCGTCGAGCACGCGTTCACCTGGATCCTGCCGCTGATGTGGCGCATGGACGCGCTCTACAAGGCCCGCAAGTCGTGGCTGGACATCAAGCGCAAGCCGAGCGAGTACGTCAAGGACCACATCAAGTTCACCACCCAGCCGCTGGACTACCCCGAGGACAAGACTGAGCTCAGCCGGGCTTTCGAGTGGATGGAGTGCGAGAAGATCCTGCTGTTCTCCAGCGACTACCCGCACTGGACGTTCGACGACCCGCGCTGGCTGGTCAAGCACCTGCCCGAGCATGCCCGGGAGGCCGTGATGTTCAAGAACGGCATCGAGACGTACAAGTTGCCGGACACCGTGCCTGCGCTCGAGGGCCAGGTACGGGTTTTCTGAGGACATGGACAAGGACAAGACGCCCCGGTTGGCGCAGGGGCGCGAGCACGTCGTTGCCACAGTGGACGAAATCCCGCCGGGCACACACAAATTGGTGCCCATCGGCCGGCACGGTGTCGGCGTCTACAACGTCAACGGCACGTTCTACGCGATCGCCAACTACTGCCCGCACGAAGGCGGCCCGCTGTGTTCGGGCCGCGCCAGGGGACGCAACATCGTCGACGAGACCGTTCCCGGTGACGCGGTGATGGTCCGCGACATGGAGTACATCTTCTGCCCGTGGCACCAGTGGGGGTTCGAACTCGCGACCGGGACCACCGCGGTCAAGCCCGAGTGGAGTATCCGCACCTATCCCGTCCGGGTCGTCGGCAACGACGTCCTGGTACAGGCCTAGAACCCACTCGAGCCCCTGAAATCGGAGAGAAGTTGCCCAACAAGTCAATCGAGATCAACGGCGGCAACGTCGTCTACGAAATCCTCGGCAAATCGGGGGATTTCATCGTCCTGACCCCGGGCGGCCGGTTCAGCAAGGACATTCCCGGCCTCAAGCCGCTGGCCAAGAAACTGGTCGAGGGCGGCTACCGGGTGCTGTTGTGGGACCGGCCGAACTGCGGGCAGTCCGACGTCCAGTTCTACGGCCAGAGCGAATCGCACATGCGCGCCGAGACGCTGGCCCAGTTGATCACCAAGCTCGAGATCGGGCCGTGCATCATCGCAGGCGGATCCGGCGGGGCCCGCGACTCGATGCTGACCACGATGCTCCACCCCGAACTCGTCACCAAGCTGGTGGTGTGGAACATCGTCGGCGGCGTCTACGGCTCGTTCGTGCTGGGGTCCTACTACATCGTGCCAAGCATCCTGGCCGTCCGCGGAGCGGGGATGGAGGCGGTGGCGAAGGTCGCCGAATGGCAGGAGCGCATCGCGGAGAACCCGGACAACGAGGCCCGGATTCTGGCCCAGGACCCCGATGCGTTTCTCAAGCTGATGTTGCGCTGGCTCAACGCGTTCGTGCCCAAGCCCGGCCAGACCATCCCCGGCGTCGAGGACGAGATGTTCGACAACATCACCGTGCCCACGCTGATCATCCGCGGCGGTGAGAACGACCTCGACCATCCGAAGCGGACCTCGCTGGAGATCAGCTGCCTGATCAAGAACTCGACCCTGATCGACCCCCCGTGGCCCGAGGATGCGTGGGAGCGCGCGGGTGAGGCGCGTGCCTCGGGGAAAGTCAAGCGGTTCAACATGTTCGACACGTGGGTGCAGGCGGCGCCGGCGATTCTGGACTTCCTGAGGCGCTGATGGCTGCCGTGCTGCACTCCCCCGTCTCAGCTCTCCGCTCAGCCGGTCACGACGATACGGACCTCGCAGTTGGTGGACGCCTCCAGCGCCGTGTGGATGCGACTCTCCGGGATGCGCTGCAAGTCGGCCTTGGCCAGGGTCACCGTGATGATGTCCCAACCGGCGTCGCCTGCCGCCCGCTCGACCACGCCGGTGAGTCCGAAGCCCGCGAGCACGCCGTACGCATCGTCGTCGGTGCCGTGGCTGACGAACGTCAACACGCCGAGCACCGGGTCGGTCGGAAACGCTTTGGCGCACAGCCCGATACCCGCGGACTGCAGGGCCTCCGGGTCGTCGCCGCGCATCAGCAGCTCGACCTCCCGACGCTTGGGCGGCAGCGCGGCGAGGTTGTTGTCGATCAGCTCGGCCCCCGCCTCGGCAGCCAGCCGCCCCAGTTCGGCCATACCGGTCGCCAGCTGGTCGGCGGTCAGCTCGCCGGCCAGGTCCACGCCGACGCGTACCACCGCTGTTCGCATGCACGGAAGGGTAGCCGGAAATGAGTACGGCGATGAACACCGAACTGACCGTCGCGGCATGGCCCGGGATGACACCGCGACTGCTCCGGTCCGAACCAGGCACCGAATCGGCGGCGCAGTACCGTGATGCGGGGGGTTACCTGCCGTTGGCCGACGTCGACGCGCTGCACGACGCGATCGCGCATGCGGGCGTGTTGGGACGCGGTGGTGCGGCCTTTCCCGTGGCGGTGAAGCTGTCCACCGTGCGCCAGGCTGCCCAGCGCGGTGCCGACACCGTGCTGGTGGCCAACGGCGAAGAGGGCGAACCGGCTTCGGTCAAGGATCGCTGGTTGCTGCGGCACCGGCCGCATTTGGTGCTCGACGGCTTGCGGCTGGCGGCCCGGATCGTCGGCGCCCGCCACGCGCACGTGTACATCTCGGACGAGCGGGCCGCTGCCGCCGTACGCACAGCGCTCGACGAGTTGACCGCCGACGCGCTCGACGGGGTCACCGTCAGCATGCTCAGGGTCGATCCGGCGTATGTCGCAGGCGAGGAGACCGCGGCGGTGCGCGCCATCAACGGTGGGCCGGCGAAACCGACCGACAAGCCGCCGCGCCCCTACGAAGAAGGGGTGGGGGGCCTGCCCACCGTGGTCAGCAATGTCGAGACGTTGGCCAATCTGCCCTATGTCCACCGGCGTGGTGCACCCGCCTACCGGGAGCTGGGCACCGATCGTTCACCCGGGACGTTCCTGGCGACCCTCACCGGCGGCGGCCGCGCCCCGGGCCTCTACGAAGTCCCGTTCGGTGTGTCGGTCGCGGAACTGGTTGCGTTGCACGGGGTCGACGCCGGACGGGTCCGCGGCGCGCTGATGGGCGGGTACTTCGCCGGACTGCTGGACCGGCGTGTCCTGGACGGTGCGCTGGACCACGACTCGCTGCGCAGCGCGGGCAGCGGGCTGGGATGCGGCGCGGTGTCGCTGATCACCGACGAATGCCCTGTGGCGGTCGGTGCGTCGGTGCTGGCCTACTACGACCACGAGAACGCCGGCCAGTGCGGTTCCTGCTTCAATGGCACCGCGGCGATGGCCGCCGCGGCCACCGCCCTGCGGGACGGGATCGCCGGCGCCGACGATTTGGCCCGCCTGCAGCGGTGGTCGGTCGTCCTGCGGGGCCGCGGTGCGTGCGCCACCCTGGATGCCGCCTGCAACATCGCTGCGAGCCTGCTCGCCATGTTCCCCGACGACGTCGCACGTCATCTGAACGCAGAGTGCGCGCAGTGCAGCGCAGGCGCTTTCACTGCCACGCGCCCATTCGAAGTGGAGTCATCGTGACCGACAAGATGCGGATCAAGCTCGACCGCACGCTCTGTGACGGCTTCGGGATCTGCGCCAAGCATGCCCCGGGATACTTCTCGCTGGACGATTGGGGATACGCCGTTCTCGTCGGCGACGGCAACATTCCGGACGAGGACAGGGACGCCGTGCAGCGCGCGCTGCTGGACTGCCCGGTCCACGCCATCTTGGAGATCGGTGAGCGCCGGCCGGATGAAACTCCGATGCAGCCCCTTCGGGAGCCCGACCTGGAGAACCTGAAGACCGAGGACAACGAGGCCGAATGGGGGTTTTCCCGATGAGCGCTTGCGCGAAGAAAGATGGGAAGCGATGAGCCGACTTCCACTGCCGCAGTTGACATTCGACAACGAGTTCTTCTGGACATCGGGCGCCGACGGGGTGCTGCGCATCCAGGAGTGCGGAGACTGCAAAGCGTTGATCCATCCACCGCAGCCGGTGTGCCGCTACTGCCGCAGCCACAACATGGGCCCTCGCGAGGTGTCCGGCCGCGCCGTGTTGTCGGCGTTCACCGTCAACCACCGGTTCTCCATCCCGGGGCTTCCTGCCCCGTATGTGGTGGCGCAGGTGGCGATCGAGGAGGACCCGCGGGTTCGCCTGACCACCAACATCGTCGACTGCGACCCCGACGAACTCGAGTTGGGCCGCGTCGTCGAGGTGGTCTTCGAGCAGAACGACGACGTGTGGTTGCCGCTGTTCCGGCCGACCCCCGAGCCGGAGACGGCGCCCCTGCCCGACGACGAGATCGCGCCGCAGGACTTCCCGAAATTCGTCCGGCCGATGCTGACGACCGAGAAGTTCGAGGACGCGGCCGCGATCACCGGCATCGGCGCCTCGAAGATGGGGCGGCGCCTGATGGTGTCGCCGTTGTCGCTGACCCTGCAGGCGTGTGAAGCGGCGATCGCCGACGCCGGGCTGACCCTGGCCGACATCGACGGGCTGTCCACCTATCCGGCGATGGACGCGATGGGCATGGGCGAAGGCGGCGTCACCGCGCTGGAGGGGGCGCTGGGCATCCGGCCGACCTGGATCAACGGCGGCATGGACACCTTCGGCCCCGGAGGATCGGTGATCGCGGCGGTCATGGCGGTCGCGACGGGGATGGCCCGGCACGTGCTGTGTTTCCGCACGCTGTGGGAGGCCACGTTCAACCAGCTGATGAAGGAAGGCAAGGTCTCACCGCCGGGTGGCGCCAGGGTGAACAACTGGCAGGCGCCGTTCGGCGCCACCTCGGCAGCTCACACACTGGCGCTCAATGCGCAGCGGCACTTTCACCGCTACGGCACCACGAAGGAGACCCTCGGCTGGATCGCGCTGAACCAGCGCGCCAACGCGGCGCTCAACCCGACCGCCATCTATCGCGACCCGATGACGATGCAGGACTACCTCAACGCACGGCTGATCACCACCCCGTTCGGCCTCTACGACTGCGATGTGCCGTGTGACGGTGCCGTCGCGGTCGTCGTCTCCGCCGTCGACGCCGCCGCCGACGCCCCCAAGACGCCGGTGTACTTCGAGGCGGTCGGCACCCAGATCATCGAGCGCACCGACTGGGATCAGACGACGCTCACCCACGAGCCGCAGGTGCTCGGGCAGGCCGCGCACCTCTGGACACGGACATCGCTGCGGCCTGGCGATGTCGACGTCGCCGAGCTGTACGACGGGTTCACGTTCAACTGCCTGTCCTGGCTGGAGGCGCTGGGATTCTGCGGTATCGGGGAGTCCAAGGACTTCCTCGACGGCGGCACCGCGATCGCCCGGGACGGGGTGATCCCGCTCAACACCCACGGCGGCCAGCTGTCCCATGGCCGTACGCACGGCATGGGCCTGGTCCACGAGGCCGTGTCTCAGCTGAGGGGCGAGGCAGGCGACCGGCAGGTCGCCGATGCCCGGGTGGCCGTCGTGAGCAGCGGCGGGCTGACGCCGAGCGGTGTCATGCTGCTGCGGACCGGTACCTGACCGTGGCTCCACGTCCACGGGTCGTCCTGATAGACGGGATCCCGATGTCGGCTCTCGTCGCGCAGGCGCCGGATCCCCGCGCGGTGATCGTCGCCGTGCACGGAGGCGCGACCTCTTCGGCGTACTTCGACTGCCCCGGCCACCCGGAGCTGTCGCTGTTACAGCACGCTGCCGCCGCCGGTTTCACCGCGCTCGCGTTGGACCGCCCCGGTTACGGCACCTCGGCGGTCTATGCCCGCGAGTTCACCGATCCGGCCCGCCGGGTCGCCGCCACTTCCGCCGCGGTGGACAAGATTCTCACCGGGACCGGTTGCGGCGCCGGGGTGTTCGTGCTCGGGCACTCGGCAGGCTGTGAGCTCGCGCTGCGGCTTGCGACCACTCGCGACGACGTCCTCGGCGTCGAGTTGTCCGGCACCGGCCTGCGGTACAGCGACGCGGCCAAGGACATCATCGCCTCGGCGACGGTGACGAACCGGCCCGCCGGCCTGCGCGATCTGCTGTGGGAACCGGCTGACCTCTACCCCGCCGAGGTGCTCACCGGCGCACTGTCCTCGCCCGGGGTGGCCTACGAGGGAGAGGTGACGGCGCACTGGGCCCGACGGGATTTTCCCGCGATCGCCGCCGAGGTGCGCGTGCCCGTGCAGTTCAGCATCGCCGAGCACGAGAAGGTCTGGCAGACCGATTCGCAGGCTGTCGCGGCCATTACTGAATTGTTCGCCGCCGCGCCGCGGGTGAAGGTCAACGAGATGCCGGGCAGCGGGCACAACCTGTCCGTCGGGCTGACCGCCGGCGAGTATCACCGAAAAGTGTTGTCGTTCATCGAAGAGTGCATCGCGGACATACAGGACCGCGATCGAGATCACGTGGAGGCGAGCTGATGCGGGTCGGATTCATCGGGCTGGGCAGCCAGGGAGGTCCCATGGCGCGTCGGATCGCCGAGGGAGGGTTCGAGACGACACTGTGGGCACGGCGGCCCGCCAGCCTGCAACCGTATGCCGACACGCCCGCCAGGACGGTCGCCACGCCGGCCGACCTCGGCGCCGCCAGCGACCTGGTGTGCCTGTGTGTGGTGGGTGACGACGACGTCCGCGAGGTGCTCTACGGGGATACCGGCGTGCTGGCCGGGCTCGCCGAGGGCGGGATCATCGCGATCCACAGCACCGTCCATCCCGACACGTGCCGCGAGATCGCGGACAAGGCAGCCGCGCAGGGTGTTTCGGTGATCGACGCCCCGGTCAGCGGTGGCGGGCCCGCGGTCGAGCAGGGCACGCTGCTGGTCATGGTGGGCGGTGACGAAGACGTCGCCGAGCGGTGCCGGCCGGTGTTCGCGACGTACGCCGACCCGATCGTGCACCTGGGTCCGCTCGGCAGCGGTCAGAACACCAAGATCCTCAACAACCTGCTGTTCAGTGCGAACCTGGGGAGCGCCGTGAGCACCCTGGAGCTCGGTGAGTCACTGGGTATCCCCCGCGACAAGCTCGTCGAGGTGCTCAATCGGGGTTCGGCGACGAGCAAGGCGGTGGGCAGCATCTCGGTGTTCGGTGGCACCCTCGACGGGTTGGCGCCGATCGCCGGGGCGCTGCTGCAGAAGGACGTCAGGCACGCCGCCAGCCTGGCGGCGGCGGCAAAAGCGCCGGAGGGAGCGGTGTTCACGGCGGCCGACGCGGCGCTGGAGGCAATGGATCACCGGCGATGAGCCGTCGAGTGAAGAGTAGACAGCCACGATGAGCACCGTCGGATTCGTCGGCGCGGGCCGCATGGGCGCTCCGATGGTCGAGCGACTGGTCCAGGCCGGCCACGCCGTGCGGGTGCTGGGCAGGACACCCCAAAAAGGTGCCGACATCGAGGAGTTGGGCGCTTCGCCGGTGGCCGGGGTAACGGCGTTGGCCGAGGACGCCGACGTGGTTGTGGTGTGCGTGTTCACCGACGAGCAGGTGCGCGAGGTGTGCGTGGACGACGGCCTGCTCGCCGCCATGCCGGCGGGTTCGGTGCTGGTCGTCCACACCACTGGGAGCCCGACCACCGCCGGGCTGCTGGCCGCCCAGGAGCCTGAGGTCGCCGTGGTGGACGCACCGGTCAGCGGTGGCCCTCACGACATCGCCGCCGGACACATCACGCTCTTCGTGGGCGGTGAGGACGCGGCCGTGGAGCGGGCGCGCTCTGTAATCGCCGCGTACGGTGACCCGATCCTGCATATGGGCGAACTCGGCGCCGGCCAGTGGATGAAACTGATCAACAACACGCTGTTCGCGGCGCAGCTCGGAATGCTGAGTGAGGCAGCAGCGTTCGCCGCTCGGGTGGGTGTCGACGAGACCGCGTTGCTCGACGCGCTCGGCCACGGCAGCGGCGCCAGCCGCGCCGCCGAGATCGTCGGCACTCGCGGGTCGGTGCGGTCGTTCATCGACTCGGTCGGCGAGTTCCTCGGCAAGGACGTCGCGGTAGTGCGTGAGGTCGCGGCAGAAACCGGAGCGGACCTGGGGGCGCTTGAGGGGCTCCTCGACACCGTCGTGGCCACGCCGAGCGGTGGCAGACCACGCCGATAGCAAAGCCCGCAGAATACTGTGCTGGATCACAGCAACTGTTAGCGTTACGGTTGAGACACTTCCCGTAAAGCTTCCGGCCTCCAGCCCGCCGTGAAGGAGGAACACCCCATGACCGCTCCTGAACTCCGTTTCGACCCGGTCTCTCAGGACTACTTCGACAACCCGTACGAGATCTACCGCAGGATGCGGGACGAGGCGCCGCTCTACTACGACGCCGAAGGCGATTTCTACGCACTGACCCGCCATGCTGACGTCGCGGCCGCGCTCAAGGATCACGAGTCGTTCTCGTCGGCTCGCGGATGCGACCTCGCGATGGTGCGCTCGGAAGAGGGTCCGGTGAAGTCGATCATTTTCATGGACCCGCCCGAGCATCGCCACATGCGGAGCCTGCTGAACAAGGCGTTCACTCCCCGAGCCATTCAGTCTCAGCGGGACACCATCATCGAGCTCGTCGAGCACTACCTGTCCCAGGTCGATCCCGACAATTTCGACGTCGTGCAGGACTTCTCCGGGCCGTTCCCCGTCGAGGTGATCACCCGGATGGCCGGAGTTCCCGAGGAGTTCCGGCAGCAGGTCCGGCATTGGATCGACAAGGGTCTCGAGCGCAAACCCGGCCAGCTCGAATGGTCCGACGAGAACATGCAGGCCAACATCGACTCGGGTGTCTACTACTACGGCCTGGTTCAGGAACGGCGGCAGAACCCGCAGGACGACATGATCAGCCGGCTGATCGAGGCGGAGATCCCCGGCGAGAACGGGCAGATGCGCAAGCTCGACGACATCGAGATCACCGGTTTCACCACGCTGCTCGGCGGGGCCGGCGCGGAGACGGTAACCAAGCTGGTCGGCAGCGCCGTCGTGGAGTTCGCGCGCCACCCCGAACAGTGGCAGATGTTGCTCGACGACCGCAGTCTGGTGCCGGACGCGGTCGAGGAGCTGCTGCGCTACGTCGGGCCCGTGCAGTACAACGTGCGCTACACCGTCAAGGAGGCCCACGTCCCCAGCGGCACCATTCCGGCGCACAAGCCGGTGTTCCTGATGAAGGCGGCGGCCAACCGTGACCCGCGCGCGTTCGACGACGCGGAGACCTTCGATATCACCCGCGACCGCACGCAGGCGCAGAACCTCGGTCTGGGCTACGGCATCCACAGCTGCCTCGGCGCCGCGCTGGCCCGGCTGGAAACGACGATCGCGCTCGAGCATCTGCTTGATTTCATGCCCCGGTTCGAGGTTGATTTCGACGGCCTGGAGAAGGTGCACATGCAGAACGTCGCCGGATATCACCATGTGCCGGTGCGGGTGTTGAGGTGACTGACTGCGCGACGAGGAGGACACTTCAGTGACTCAGAAGATTGTCGTCGACTTCGGCCTCTGCGAGAGCAACGGAGTGTGCATGGGCATCATCCCGGAGGTGTTCGATCTTGACGAAGAAGACTACCTGCACGTCCTGCAGGACGAGGTGACGCCCGAAAACGAGCACGGGGTCAGAGAATCCGTGCGGCAGTGCCCGCGCCAGGCGATCTCGATCGTCGAAGAGTGACCGCCACCGAGCTGGTCTTCGACCCGTTCTCCGAGGAGTTCTTCAACGGCCCCTGGGAGATCTACCGGCGGATGCGCACCGAAGCTCCGGTGTACTACAACGCCGAGCACGACTTCTACGCGCTGTCCCGGCACGCCGATGTCGCCGCCGCGTTCAGAGACCACGAGACCTTCTCCTCGGCGTACGGTCTCGACCTGGCCATGGTGAAATCCGGCGAACCGGTGCCCATGAAGATGATCATCTTGATGGACCCACCCGAGCACCGGCAGATGCGCAGTCTCGTCAACAAGGTGTTCACGCCCCGCCAGATAGCCAATCTCAAGCCGATGGTCGTCGAGACCATCGACCGATGCTTCGCCTCGGCCGACCCGGAGCGTTTCGACGTGGTGCAGGACTTCGCGGCGTTCTTCCCGGTCGAGATCATTACGCAGATGCTCGGCGTGCCCGCCGAGCGCAGGCAGCAGGTACGCCAGTGGGTGGACACCTCCCTGCACCGCGAGCCCGGCCAGATCGAGATGTCCCCGGAGGGTCAGGAGGCCATCGCGCAGGCGATGGGGCTGTACTACAAACTGATCCAGCAGCGGCGCGCCGAACCGCAGGACGACATGTTCACCCGCTTGGTGCAAGCCGAGATCGAACGTGAGGACGGGCAGAAGGAACGCCTGGACGATTTCGAGATCGCGGGATTCGCAACGCTTCTGGGTGGCGCAGGTGCGGAAACTGTCACCAAGCTGATCGGCAACGCAGCCGTAACCTTCGCTCAGAACCCCGACCAGTGGCAGAAGCTGCTCGCCGACCGCAGCAAGATCCCGGCGGCGGTCGAGGAACTACTGCGGTACGAGGCGCCGGCGCAGTACAACGTACGGCGCTCGATGAAGGAGGTCACGCTGCACGGCGTGACCATCCCGGCGGGCAAACCGGTGTTCCTGCTCGGCGGTTCGGCCAACCGCGATCCGGAGGCCTTCACCGACGCGGACACATTCGACATCGACCGCGACCGCACCGAGGCGCAGAACCTCGGCTTCGGCTACGGGGTGCACAGCTGCCTGGGTGCGGCGCTGGCGCGGATGGAGAGCGCGATCGCGTTGGAACAGCTGCTGGACTTCATGCCCCGCTACGAGGTGCTGTGGGACCAATGCCGGCGGGTGGCGATGCAGAACGTGGCGGGCTGGTCGCACGTGCCCGTCCGGGTACTCAGGTAGCCCGATGCGATTCGTTCTTGTGCACGGCGGCTTTCACGCTGCATGGTGCTGGGAACGCACCGCCGTCGAGCTGAGGCAGATGGGCCACGACGCGGTCGCCGTCGACACCACCGCGAGCGTGCGTGTCTGCGGGCGACACACCGCTGCGGACAAGCATTTCGCGCACGCTCGGCGGTGGTATTCGCACGCCGAGCGTGCATCAGAAGCAGATCAGACGCAGGTCAGATACCGGCGACGATGACGCCGTTGCAGTCGGCGGCAGCCTGCCGCAGTTTCGCCGCGGCCTGATATTCGTCGGAGTAGTACCACTCCTTGGCCGCTTCCACGGATTCGAACTCCAGGAGCACGGTCTGGGTGCCGTGCCACTGTCCCTCAAGAACTTCGGCAGGCGGCCCGAACGCCAGCACCTTGGCATTGGCCATTGTCTGGCTGGCGAGCTTGCCGTACTCGGCCATGCCGGCCGGGTCCTTGATGTCCTCGGTGATGATCACATAGCCCTTGGCCACAGTTGAATGCTCCTGCTCTTCAGTCGATTTCGCGGATTGCTCGTTCGGGACAGTTGTCGATGGCTTCGCGGGCAGCCGTTTCCAGGCCGGCGGGCACCGTCTCGGGATCGGCGACAGCCCAGCCGTCGTCCGTCATCTGAAAGACGTCAGGGCACAGCGTCAGGCACATTCCGTGGCCGGCGCAGCGATCTTCGTCGACCGTCACCTTCATCGGACGTCGAACTCCAGGTGCAGTTCGGTGAGCCCTCGCAGGATGTAGGTCGGGATGTACTCGTAGCGCCGGTTGCCGGCCGGGCCGTGCTTACTCTCCGAGATACGGATGTCGGTGGTGCGGTCCAGAAGTCGCTCCAGGCCGACGCGGGTCTCGGCGCGGGCCAGCGGCGCCCCCGGGCAGCTGTGGATTCCCCGGCCGAAGGCAAGGTGCTGGCGCGCGTTCTTACGCTCGGGGTCGAAGGTGTCGGGGTCCTCGAACCGGCGCGGATCCCGGTTGGCGGCGCCGTTGATGACCATCACGGTGCACCCCGCTCCCAGCGGCTGGTCGCCGACGGTGGTGGGAACCCGTGACAACCGGAAATCCCCCTTTACCGGGCTTTCGATGCGCAGGCACTCCTCGATGAAGTTCGGCAGCAGACTGCGATCGGCGCGCAGCCTCTCCTGGATGTCGGGCCGGTCGCCCATCACCTTCAACGCCGTGCTCAGCAGCCGCACCGTGGTCTCCTGCCCTGCAGAGAACACGTTGGTCGCCACGCGCACCACGTCGCCGACCTCGGGCAGGGTGCCGTCCGGGAACGTCGCCGTGGCCAGTCCGGTGAGCACGTCGTCCCGGGGTTCGGCGCGTCGGTCCTCGACATAGGTCGCGAAGACCTCGTAGAGATACTCCAGCGGCGTCTTGGTCAGCGTCTTCTCGGCGTTGCCGAGCCCGCCGCCGTGGGTGCCCTTGGCGAGCCGTTCGAGCAGTTCCGGCCGGTCCTCGTCGGGGACACCGAGCAGGTCGGCGATCACCCGCAGCGTGAACGGAGCGGCGAAGCCTTTGATGAACTCGCCTTCACCGGGCGTCAGGTAGTCATCGAGGATGTCATCGGCGAGCTGCCACATCGCGTCTTCGTTCTCTTTGAGACGCTTGGGTGTGATCAGGCGCATCAGCAGCGCGCGGTGGTTGGTGTGCGTCGGCGGGTCCAGCGTGGGCAGCTGGTCGCTGAACGGGATCTCGTCGCGATGCTCGACGATCAGGTCGGTGATGTCGTCCATGCCCTCGGTCGATACCGGGAACCCCGGGAACGGGCCGGTCACCGAGATGCAGGACGAGAACGTCTCCGAGTCGTTGTAGACGTCGACGGCCTCCTGCCAACCGGTGACCATCGTGACGCCGTAGTGGTCTTCGCGGGCGACCGGGCATTTGTTGCGCAGTGCTTCGTAGAACGTGTACGGGTCGTCCGTCAGGCGGCTGTCCCTGAAGAAGTCGACCGTGGTGAGGTCTTCGGCCATGCTCGCTCCGTTCGACGGTCTCTCGCTGCGAGAACGTGATTCTCATTCTTGCGTATCAGGTTTTCATACCGGCCGCGTGGCGTCAACGAGGACTCCTGTCAAAGCCCCTCCGGCTGTATGCCCAGGACGTTCACTGCCGTGCCGAGCAGCTGGTAGCAACCGACGGTGAAGATCAGGTCCATGACCTGCCGCTCGTCGAACTGTTCACGTAGCTCCGACCAGGTTTCGTCGCTGAGCGCGTTGGTCGCGTCGAGTTCGTCGACGACGCGCACGAGCAGCCGGTCAGCCGGGTGGGCGGGCTCGCCCGCGGCGATCGAGTCGATCTCAGCCTGCGTCAGGCCGGCCCGCAGGGCGATCGGCACGTGGTGGTCCCAGAGGTAGTCCGAGCGACGGACGTGCACGGCGCGCAGCAGGGCCACTTCACGCTCGCGGGGCGACAGCGTCGAACCGACCAGAAGGTGCGCGTTGAACGTCAGATAGGCCCGGGTCAACGCCGGGTGGTGGACGAGGGTGCCGAGCACGTTGCCCGCGTCGCGGAGGTTGGCTCGCTCGGCTGGGAGCAACGGGCGCAACGAATCTCGGGCCCAATCGTCCCACTGGTCCTCAGGCAGCGGCGCCACCCGCGGCACATGGAGATCGGCCATAGGATCGGCCATCGACTACTGGATCGGCTCGTCGCCGAGGACCGTGGTTCGCAGCATCTCTCTCGGCGAGTCGGGGTCGTACGGCGCAGCGCGGTGCAGCACGCCGTTGTTGTCCCAGATCACGGTGTCGCCGACGGACCAGCGGTGGCTGTACACCAGCTCGGGGCGGGTGGCGCGGTCGAGCAGGCCGGCCAGCAGCGCCTGCCCCTCGTCGCGGTCCATACCGACCACGTAGTGCGCCGACGCGCCCAGCACCAGCGACTTGCGGCCGCTACGGTGCGTCCACACCAGCGGATGCTCGTGGGTGGGACGGGAGCGCCAGCGCGCGAGCTCTTCGGGCGTCGGGTTCGGGTTGACCCGGCTCTGCGAGGCTTCCAGCGAGTGGACGACTCTCAACCGCGAGAAGCGCTCCTTCTCGTCGTCGGTGAACGCCTCATAGGCCGCGTAGGAATTGGCGAACTCGGTCTCGCCGCCGCGTTCGGCGACCTGGACGGCCGACAGCACCGTGGCCTTTTGCGGGCACTCGTCGTTGGTTGGAGTGCAGCCGTCGATGTGCCAGTCGAAGGTGGCGCGCAGGTAGGCGGCCGACTTGTTCTTCGACTTGTCCAAAGTGATCGGGTAGATGCCGGGAACGGGGTGGTGACCGTCGGAGGAGTGGTCGACGGCACCGAGCCGGCGGCTGAACGTAACCTGCGCCTGGGGATCGAGTCCGAGATCCGGGAAGACCAGCACCCCGTTGTCCTCGAGTGCGTCCAGCACCGCCGCACCCAGTGAGTCGTCGGAGGCGAGCCGGTCAGGATCCACGCCGAGGACTTCGGCACCGACCGAGGGTGTCAGCTTGTTGACCGTCAGCAAAGTCATGGGGGTCCTGTCCGTTGCGGAGATGGGTCTGTCACGGCACCGGTGCGCTGACGCGGTCGATCACGGCGTCGGCGGAATCGGCGGGTTTCTGAGTGCCGAAGACCTCGACGGCCATCGACACCATGATCATCGAGTAGACGAGGTGCAGCAGGTTGAGCACGTCGTCGGGCAGCTCGTCGAGCGGGAACTTGTCGCAGTAGTCGATGGCTTCCTCGAAGCGCGGCGAGAACGCGTCGTAGAACGCGTGGATCTCCGGCATCGGTGTGCTGAGGCGCGCCTCCCACCGTTCGGGTTCGGTTGCCAGGCACCACTTCTCGGCGAACGGTTCATACTCGGCGAACGGGTCGGGTAGGCGCGCCATGGTCACACCCCCACCGCGTCGCGTTCGGCTTTGTATCGCTTCACCCAGTCGACAGCGACATGGTGGAGGTGACGGACCAGGATCTCCTGATCATTGAGCGGGTAGTCGTCGACTACCGGCTCGTTCAGGCCGTACTCCAGTGCCGCCTGGGTGCCGCCGAGCATCCCGGCGTCCTGCAACGCGAATTCCTTCAGCACGACGGACGCGACCTCGTGCTCGATCCGTTCGCGCACGGTGCGGGCCGGGTGGAACGCGTTGTAGGCCTCGAACTTGTGCGTATTGTGCGACGTCGGCCAGTACCGGTACAGCAGGTACCAGCCGTGGTAGATCAGGATTTCCAAGTTCGGGAAGATCTGGAAATTGGTGATGCCCCACGGCTCGATGCCGCCCGGGTTCAGCCCGGCCGACTGATGGGTCTCCGGGGTCCGCCACGGTCCCACCAACCCACTGCGCGTGGCCCTTTCGACGGGGTACATGTACTCGGGTGCGAGCAGCCACCGGCGGGTGCCGGCCGTCGACACGAGTCGGTGCGGCCCGTCGATCTGGAAGTGCCCGCACTCGAAAGTCGCGTTCGGCTGGCGCACCTCGGTCGGCACCTGCTGCGAATGCAGTGACGGCACGTGGTAGTACTCCTGGAACGCGTCGGCGAAAATCTTCCAGTTGCTGTTGTTGTGCGCGACGAAGTCGTAACGCTCGGTCATCAATTCGAACGGATAGTCGTCCAGCGCGGTGATCATCGGGCCCAGAAACTCGCGCAGCGTCTGACGGGGCTCGGGATCGAAGTTGATGAAGATGAAGCCGTTCCACGCGTCGCAATGCACGGGTTTGAGGCCGTACTTCGTGGTGTCGAGGTCGAAGAACTCGCCGGGCTGCTGGACGAATTTCAGTTCGCCGTCGAGACCGTAGCGCCACCCGTGGTACTTGCACGTGAACTGGCGGCACGCGCCCTTGACTTCTTCGCTCGGGAAGTCGTTCCACACCAACTTGTTTCCACGGTGCCGGCACAGATTGTAGAAGGCGCGGATCTGCTCGTCACGGCCTTTGACCACGATGACCGACGTCTTCGCCGCGTCGATGTCCTTGGTCAGATAGCTTCCGACACGCGGCAGTTCCTCGACGCGGCCGACATTCAGCCACGCCCGCTTGAACACCGCCTCGCGCTCCAGTTCGTAGAACTCCGGCGAGATCGAGTCGCGGAACGACACCGGTCCGGTACCGAGCTCTGGATAGTGTTCGGTCCAGCTGCCCTCAGCGGGCTTGGGCCACTTGGCCATTCGAACCCCTCCCCCTTGTCGTCGTGCCGCGAATGTCTATCGCCTTGCGCATGTCGGCGGTAATGCGCCTGGCCGTCGTCATCCCATCACCGTCCCGCCGTTGACACCGAGGGTCTGGCCGGTGATGAACCCGGCCTCCTCCGAGCACAGGAACCCGACGGCGGCCGCGATGTCGTCGCCGGTGCCGAGGTGGCCGACTGGAATGCTGGCCGCCATCTGCTCGTTGGGCGGCAGGAACCCGGCCGCCTGGGACTGACGTTGCATGGGCGTCTCGATGCCCGATGGCGGGACGTTGTTCACCGTGATTCCCAGCGGTCCGTACTCCCGCGCCAGCGAACGGGTGAACGAGATCAGCGCCCCCTTGGACGCCGCGTAGTGCGCCATGCCCGGTGAGCCGCGCTGCGCGCTGGACGACGAGATCATCACGATGCGACCCCAGCCGGCGTCGAGCATGTCCGGGATTGCCAACTGCGCACAGTGGAAGGTGCCGTTGAGGTTCACGTCGATCAGGCGCTGCCACGATTCGGGCGTGATCTGCAGGAACGGCGCGAAGTCGACGAGGCCCGCGCTGGTCACCAGGATGTGCACCGGCCCAAGTTCGGTGCGTACCTTGGCGAAGGCCTCCTCGAGGGCCGCACGGTCGGTCACGTCGACCGCGATACCGAGTGCGGTGACGCCGTCGGCGCGTAGCTCCTCGGCAACCCGCTGTGCCGCTTCGCCGTTGAGGTCCAGCACGGCCACCTTGTGCCCTCGCCGGCCCAGCTCATGGCAGGTCGATTCGCCCATGCCGGAAGCGCCGCCGGTCACGACCGCTACGCGCGTCATCGTCTGCATCTCATCGATACGCTCCTACTCATAGATCACGTGGACTGTGCGGCTGGTCGGCAGAGCCTGACACGTCACCACCCAGCCCTCCTCGACCTCGTCCTCATCGAGTGCGTCGTTGTTCAACATCCGCGCACTGCCCTCGACCACCTTGGCCATACAGGTTCCGCAGGAGCCGGTTTCGCAGGATGCGGGCGCCTTCAGGCCCTTCTGCCGTGCGGTCTGCAGCAGTGTGTCACCTTGCCGGTAGGCCGCGACGGTCTTTCGGCGGTCCAGTTCGATGACGACCTCCTCGCACACCTGCGCGGTGTCGTCCGTGACGCCGGGCGGCACCGAGGCCACCGTGAAACGCTCAAGATGCAGGCGTTGCTTCGGCACACCGGCGCCGAGCAGGGCCTTCTCGACGGTGTCCATGAACGGGGCGGGCCCGCAGATGTAGAAGTCCGCATCACCGACACCAGCCACGAACGACTCGACGGTCGAGGCCGTGAGCACGCCGCCGTCCTCGTCGTAGTGGTGTTCGATCGTTATCCGTCCGGCGTGCTGTTCGGCCAGGCGCGCCAGCGGTTCGGCGAAGATGACCGACTCGCGGCTGCGGTTGGCGTAGAGCAGTCTGATCGGCCGCCCCGAATCGGCCAGCGCACTGCGCACCAGAGACATGATCGGCGTGATCCCGCTGCCGCCGGCGAACGCGATCAATGGCCTCGTGTTCGAAACATTTTCGGCCAGAACGAATCTGCCCGCGGGCGGTGCGGCGTGCAGCGCGTCACCCTCGGCGGCGGTGTCGTTGATCCAGTTCGACACCACCCCGCCCGGATCGCGCTTGACGGTGATGCGCAACTCGTCGTCGACCGGCGCCGACGACATCGAGTAGCACCGGCGCAGGTCGCGCCCTCCGACGGTGACCTGCAGCGTCAGGAACTGGCCCGCCTTGTAGCGGAAGCGGTGCGAGCAGTGCTCCGGCACGTCGAGTACCAGGGACACGGTATCGCTGGTTTCGCGCACCACGCGCATGATGCGCAGTGGCGCAAACCCTGCGGAATCCCCGACTGTCAGTTCCTCAGCCATCCACGCCAGGATATCAAGTACTTGTCATTAATCTCAAGTGCTTGATACTCAGCCCGCCGAAACTGCATTCCACGCGCCCATAACCGCGAAATGACCGCGCGGAATGCGATTTCGGCGATCAGGTGTCGATGTGGTCGGCGTACAGCTCGTGGCCGGTACCCTGCTCGACCACCCGGCCGAGAAGCTCGCGCAGCGTGTCCTGCTCGGCCTTCGACAGCACGCCGAACACCTTGTCGTGCGCCGCGATCGCATCGTGGACCACCGCCGCGGCCACCTTGCGTCCGTCATCGGTCAGGAACGCCTGCAGGATGCGACCGTGCGCGGGATTCTGCTTTCGTTCGACCAGACCACGCTTCTCCAAGGCCGTGAGGGCCAGTTGCACGCCCTGCGGGGTGATCAGCAGCCGCCGGGCGAGTTCTGCACCGGACAGGCCGGGTTCGTTGGACAGCTGCCGCAACACCCCGATCTGGGCGGTGCTCACCCCGTGCTCGCTGACGGCCTCGTTCACGCTGGTCAGCGAGAAGTAGAAGGCCTGTTTGAGCAGCCAGAGGATGTTGTCGGTGAGCTCGATAGCCGCCACGTCACGCGCCTCCATGCCTAGACGTTAGCCGTCTGACCGCCGCTTTGGTCACCCCTTGTGGACGACGCCGTCCTTCATCACGAAACGCACATTGAGCATCGTCGTGATGTCGTCGCTGGGATCACCGTCGACCGCGATGATGTCGGCAAGGTACCCGGGAGCGAGCCGTCCGAGTTCGTCGTCAGCCTCGATCAGTTCCGCGCTGGTCACCGTCGCAGCGCGCAGCGCCTGCATCGGCGTCATCCCGCGGGCGACGAGGGCACACAACTCCTTGGCGTTCTGCCCGTGCGGGAACGCCGGAGCGTCTGTGCCGCAGGCGATCCGCACTCCCGCGGCGATCGCCTTGGGCAGCATCGACTGCGCCTGCGGGAAGACGACCTCGGCCTTCTTGCGCAGCTCCGGTGCGATCCGGTCGACGGCCATCGCCTCGGTGAGGTAGGTGGTCGAGACCAGGAATGTGCCGTGGTCGACCATCATCTGGATGGTCTCGTCGGTCGCGAGGAAGCCGTGTTCGATGCAGTCGATACCCGCGCGGATGCATGCGCGGATCGCACTGTCCCCGACGGCGTGTGCGGCGACCCGGACGCCGGCGCGGTGCGCCTCGTCGGCGATCGCGGCGAATTCGTCGTCGGAGTACTGCTGCGCGCCGGGAGCGGTGCTGTGCGACATCACACCGCCCGACGCGGACACCTTGATCAGCTTGGCGCCGTGGCGGATCTGATAGCGCACGCATGCCCGGACGTCGTCGACACCGTTGGCGATGCCCTCGGCGACCGACAGCGGCATGATTCCCGGAGCCAGGCGCTGGAACACCGTCGGGTCGAGATGTCCGCCGTACGGGGTGACCGCGTGCCCGGCCGGGTAGATCCGCGGGCCGACGTGCCACCCCTGTTCGATCGCGCGCTGCAGCGCGACGTCGAGCAGGTATCCGCCGGTCTTGACCATCAGGCCGAGGTTGCGCACGGTGGTGAAACCCGCGTCCAGCGTGGTGCGCGCATTGACCGCGCCGCGCAGGGTGCGGTAGGCGGGGTCGTCCTGCACCCCGTGCATCGGGCTGGGCAGTCCCTCCGGACCGCCCGGGCCGCCGATGAGCAGGTTGAGCTCCATGTCCATCAGCCCCGGCACCAGGGTCATGTCGCCGAGGTCGATGACCTCGGCGTCGACCGGCGGCTCCTCGGCCGGATCGACCGTCCGGATGCGGTTGCCGTCGACCACCACGACCGCCGGCGACCGGACCACCCCGGCCTCGACGTCGACCCACCGGGCCGCCTTGACGACCGTCGTGGTCACGGGACGGGTTCTACGTCGCAGTCCAGCGACGTGGCGCCGGTGTCGGGCACCTTCGGCTGCTTCCAGCATTCGACCGGGAACGACGCCTGGATCATCGAATGCAGCATGTGCATCAGGTTCAGCACGTCTTCGGGCAGATCGTCGAGGGAGAACTTGTCGCAGTACGCGATGGCCTCCTCGGCCCGCGCGGTGATCGCGTCGTAGAAGGCCTGCAGCTCGGCCATCGTGCTGTTCAACCGCTTCGCGTAGCGCTCCGGTTCCGAGCCCAGGCACCAGTCGGAGAACTCCTCGAGATCGGCGAATTCCGGGGGCAGTTTCGCGGTCCCGGCCACACCGTCGATGTCGACGCTCATCGTCACACCCCCGCCGTCTTGCGCCGGTAATCCTCGACCCACGCGGCGGTTTCGGCATGGAGGTGCCGGATCAGGACCTCCTGGTCGCACAGCACGAAGTCGTCCAGCACCCGCGATTCGACCATCGACTGCGTGGCCTCGAGCGTGTTGGCGTCCTGCAGCCCGTACTCCTTGAACGACACTGCTGCGAGCTCTTGGGCGATGCGTTCCCGCGGGGTGCGCGGCTGCGGGAAGTACACGGTGCCCTCGAACAGGTGGCTGTTGTAGGACGTCGGCCAATAGTGATAGGTCAGGTACCAGCCCTGCCCCCAGAACAGGATGACGAAGTTCGGGAACAGCTGGAATGAATCCAAGCCCCAAGGATCACATTTCGCCGGATTCAGGCCGGCGGGCATCTCGCCCAGATCCGGCTTGTCCCACGGACCGAAGAGCCCGCTCTGACAGATGTCCTCGATCGGCTTGCGCATCTCGTCGGCCATCTCCCAGGCGCGGACGCCGGACGTGCTGACGAGGCGGTGCGGCCCCTCGATGCGGTAGTGCGGCGCCTCGAAGCCGGCCTCCGCCGCGGCCTTCGAATATGCCGTCGGCGACTGGTTCGCGTGCAGTACCGGTGCGTGATAGAACTCCTGGAACGCGTCCATGTACAGCTTCCAGTTGGCCTTGACCTCCGAGCGGTAGTGGAAGCGCGAGGTCATGCGGTCAAACGGGTAGCCCTCCAGGTTCGTGATCATCGGCCCGAGGAACTCGCGCAGGGACTGCTCGGGCTCGGTCGCGAAATTGACGAAGATGAAGCCTTCCCACACATCGCAGTGCACCGGGACCAGGCCGTAGCGACTCTTGTCGAGGTCGAAGAACTCGCCCTCCTGCTGCACGAAGGTCAGGTTGCCGTCGAGGTCGTAGCGCCACGCGTGGTACTTGCAGGTGAACTGGCGGCACACGCCGCTGGTCTCTTCCAGTGGCATGTCGTTCCACACCAGCTTGTTGCCGCGGTGTCGACAGATGTTGTGGTAGGCCTTCACCTCGCCCGAGGTGGTGCGCACGACGATGATCGACGTGTTGACGACCTTCATCTCCTTGGTGAAGTAGCTGCCTTTACGCGGGATCTGTTCGACGCGGCCGACGTTCAGCCAGGCGCGCTTGAACACGGCCTTGCGCTCGATCTCGTAGAACTCCGGGTCGATGGAGTCCTCGTAGGACACCGGGCCGGTGCCCAGCTGCGGGTAGTGCTCAGTCCAGCTGCCTTCTGGCGGTTTGGGAAATCGGGCCATCGTCGTCTCCTGTTGACTGCCATCACTGCCGCACCGCCCCCTCGCGAAGCGACCGAACCAGTCTCGCAGGCAAACACACAGGCGCAGCTGCCTTTTCGCCATTTCGCAGGAGACGACACCGCCGACGGTATAGGGTTTGCCCGGCAATCACAAGTAGTTGATATTAACTCGGCTGACGCAACCCTGGAGGTGGCACCGTGCCCGGCGACGTGATGACACCTCCCGCACACGAACGAATCTCGCGCAACCGTGGGCCCCACGGGGGTGCCATTCTCATGAGCAGCACGGCGGTGTACTTCCTGGCCGAGGTCGGCTCCGGCTTCGGCAACATCGGGCAGGAAGCGTTCGGACTCGGCTTCAAGTTCATCGGCGAAAACATCCCGTTCATCGTGCTGCCGCCGCTGGTCCTGTATTCGATCCACCTGCCGATCGACCATCTGACCCGGCTGGCGGGGCCGCGGCCGTCAGCGCGCAGGCAGTCCGAGGATCCGCTGCACGATGATGTCGCGCTGAACCTCCGACGTGCCACCGGCGATCGTGCCGGCGAGACTGCCGAGGTAGCGAAAGAAGCGAAGGGAGAGCACGCATGCTGCACGGTGAGAAGATCTTGATCACCGGTGCCACCGGCAAGATCGCGTATCCGATCGCACGCGCCCTGGCACCCCACAACGAGGTGTGGGGTGCGGCCCGTCTGCGCGATCCGGCCGACCGCGACAAGCTCACGGCGGCCGGTGTCACACCGCTTGCGCTCGATCTCAGTATCGGCGATCTGTCCGATGTGCGAAGCGACTTCGCGTACGTCTTCCATGCCGCGGTGGACCCGGTGCCTCGAGACCAACGCACAGCGCTCGGGCGACCTGCTCTACCACTGCCGTTCGGCCAGGGGTTTCGTGCTGTGCTCGACCGGTTCGATCTACGGCTACCGGGGGCAGCGCCCGCTGACCGAGGACGACCCACCTGGGGTTCCACTGCGCGCAAACTACAGCTTCTCCAAAGTGGCCGCCGAGGCGGTGTGCGGATGGATCGCACGCCGGCACGGCATCCCGCTGACGGTCATCCGCATCTGCTCGACCTACGGACCGGAGGGCGGCGCGCCGGCCGACCGCCTCGACGCGATCCTGGCGGGCAGGCCCATTCGGTTGCATCCGGACAGGCCCAACAACTACAACCCGATCTACGAAGACGATTACGTCGAGCTCGGCATCCGCGCCATGGAGGTCGCGGCGACACCACCGCAGGTCGTCAACTGGGCCGGCAGCGAGACGGTCAGCGTCGAGGACTATTGCCGCTACATGGGCGAACTCGTCGGTGTCGCGCCGATATTCGAGTACACCCCCGACGCGCACACTCCACTGTGGCCGGATGTCACCCGTATGCACGAGGTGCTCGGAACCACGAAAGTGCCGTGGCGAGAAGGCTTCCGGCGGATGATCGACGCGCGGCGCCCCGAGATGCTGCGCGCGGCCGCGGACTGAAGGGACCCGGCAATGCAGCTACCCGGCACACCCTCCGACCAAGTCCCTGGCGTCCTGGCCGAAGGCCGCGGAGATGTCACGACCCTGTTGGTGTCCATGGCCAGACGCCACCCCGACGGTACCGACGCCGATTACCTGCGCTGGCACACCCTCGACCACCGGCCCGAGCAGCACAGGATGTCGGCGGTCCGCGCATCGCTGCGGCTGGTGTCGACGCCCGCGTGCCGCTCCGCCCGCGCGTTCAGTCGCGACCGCCACGACGACATCGACCACGTGATGACGTACTTCTTCACCGATCCCGGCGGTATGGAGTCGTTCCTTTCCCCGTCGAAGGCGCTCGGTGAAGCCGGACGGAAGCTCCCGCTGCTGCCGCCGGTCGAGCGCGGCGTCTACGACGTCGCCGAGAAGGTCGCCGCGCCGCGCGTCAAGGTCGGCGCGGATGTCCTGCCGTGGTGGCCGACGCGGGGCGTGTACCTGCTCCTCGAAACGGCCGGATCCGCGCCGACGGAGCTTCTCGATGTCGATGGCGTGGCAGGAGTGTGGTCGGCGACCACGCTGCCCGTCGGAGCGCGGCTCGCGAATGCGCCTGCCAGGCAGACCCCCTCGTACTGTTTCCTCGACGACGACCCCGTCGACACGGCGCGGCGGCTGGCGCCGGCACTGACCAGGCGCTGGCAGGACACCGGTGCGCAGCCGCTGTTCGCCGCACCGTTCTATCCGGTGGTGCCGCACGAATGGGACCGCCATGTGCCGTGATCAAGGAGCGCCATGCGCATTGGCCTGATGGTCGGCTCCGACAAGGAGCGCCCCCGATCCGACCGCCTGGCGGGCCTGCTCGCCGACGGTGTTGCCGCGGAAGCCGCCGGGTTCAGCTCGTTCTGGTTTCCGCAGGTTCCGGGCTATCTGGACGCGATGACCGCGATGGCGTTGCTCGGCGCGTCGACCACCGCCATCGAGATCGGCACGGCGGTGGTGCCGATCCAGACACGTCACCCAATGATCCTGGCGCAGCAGGCCCTGACGACGAACGCCGCGTGCGGCGGCCGTTTCACGCTCGGCCTGGGGCTGTCCCACGACTGGATCATCAACGGACAGTTGGGCCTTTCCTACGACCGACCGGTGCGCAGGCTGCGTGCCGCGCTCGACGTCCTGCAGGGGGCATTCGGTGGGCCGGGTCGGGTCGACGTCGACGTCGACAACGACGAGTACCACGTGCACAGTCCCGTCGACGTGACCGACGGCGCACCGCCGCTGCTGCTGGCCGCACTCGGACCGACGATGTTGCGTATCGCGGGGGAACAGGCCGACGGCACCATTCTGTGGATGGCCGATGAGCGTGCGATCGCCGAACACGTCGCTCCGCGCATCGCCGCCGCCGCCGAGGCGGCCGGCCGCCCGGCACCCCGCATCGTCGCCGGCGTTCCGGTCGCGCTGTGCACCAACGATCAGGCCGCCGACGCCCGCGCCCATGCCAGCGAGGTCCTCGGCCACGCCCACTTCTCCCCCAACTACGTCGCACTGCTGGAACACGGAGACGCCGCGGACGTCGGCGACACCATGGCGGCCGGGGACGAAGCGGCGGTGCTGGCACGGTTGCGCGCGTACCGCGACGCCGGCGTCACCGACCTCGCCGCACGGATCGTCCCGCTCGGCGACGACACCCACCGACGGCGCGAATCCAGCCAGCGCACAGCACAATTCCTGTCGGCAGCCCTCGCGGAGCTCTGACAGAAGCCTCGACAGACGGCCCCCGTCAGCGTCGCGACCGCACCACCGACACAATCACCGCAGCAGCCACCGACACTCCGACGGCGCACGCGAACACGCCGAGGATCAGATGGCGGGCCCATCCACCGGACGCGAATGCCGCCAGCTGCAGGGCACCGGCGAGCAGCGCCAGACAGGCGAACGCCGCCGCCGCAATCTTGAGGACCGCCATACGGTCATTCTGCCGCAGCCTGTTCGGACTGCCCGACGGCGTAGCTGCCCATGAACTCCATCGGCACGCCGCCGGTCACGTCCCCGAACTACGCTAATTAGACGTCGGTCAACTATTGGCAGCGTCGGCAGTACCTGTTAATTTCTCCACTGTGGCGGTGATCGAGCCTGAGGCAGCTGCTGACCGTGGTCAGCGCCGTGCCTCGTTCCAGCGTGCCCGGTCACGTGAGACGAAACGGATGCTCGTCCAGGCCGCGATGGCTTTGTGGCGTACCAAGGGATACGGGTCGACGACGGTCGCCGACATCTGCACCGCAGCGGGCGTCTCGAAGGCGCTGTTCTACTTCTACTTCCCCCGTAAGGAAGACGTGCTCTTCGAAGTGGGCGTGCTGTCGACCCAATCGGCACATCGCACGATCCATGGCCTGCTGAAGAAGCCCTACGAGGTCGAATCCGTGATTGAGGCGGCGTTACGAGCCTTCGAGCAGTCGATGGCACGCAATCCGCGCGAGCTCATCATCGAGACCATCCTCGAGGGCTACCGGCACGAACACCGCATCCTCGCCGACGGCAGTCCACCAGAGTTCGACGCCGACATGTTCACCGAACTCTTCACCCGTGCGCGAGCCGACGGAAAGCTGCCCGCTGCGGTGGATGTGGCGCACCTCGCCTACCTGGCGCAGACCATGGTGAGTGAAGGCGCGCGGCACTGGGCGGCCGGCGCGTTCGGCCAGCGCTCGTTCGCCACAGTGGTCACCGCCGACATCACCACGTTGATCGACGGATTGCGTCACCGCACCACGCGATAACGGCAAGGAGGCCGCCATGTGGGATTTCGAAACCGACCCCGAGTACCAAAAGGTGCTCGACTGGGCCGACGAGTTCGTCCGAGAAGAGGTCGAACCGCTGGACCTCGTGTGGCCGCATCAGCAGTTCACGCCGCTGGAAGGCAAACGGCGTGAGGCGATCGAACCCCTCAAACAGGAGGTGCGCAGCCGCGGGTTGTGGGCAACCCACCTGGGCGCCGATCTCGGCGGGCAGGGGTACGGTCAGCTCAAGCTCGCACTGCTCAACGAGATCCTGGGCCGTTCCCAGTGGGCACCGATCGTCTTCGGGTGTCAGGCTCCCGACACCGGCAACGCCGAGATCATCGCCCATTACGGCACCGATGATCAGAAGCAGCGTTACCTGCGTCCGCTGCTCGACGGCGAGCTGTTCTCCTGCTATTCGATGACCGAACCGCACGCCGGGGCAGACCCGACGATGTTCACCACGTCGGCAGTGCGTGACGGCGACGACTGGGTGATCAACGGCTGGAAGTTCTTCTCCTCCAACGCCTCGACCGCCTCGTTCCTGATTGTCATGGTAGTGACCAATCCCGATGTCAGCCCGTATCAGGGCATGTCGATGTTCCTGGTGCCCACCGACACTCCCGGGGTGAACATCGTGCGCAACGCGGGCCTGTACGGCGAAGGCGCCGAACACGGGTCACACGCGCTGATCCACTACGACAACGTCCGGGTGCCGGCCGACGCGCTGCTCGGTGGTGAAGGGCAGGCGTTCGTGATCGCCCAGACCCGTCTGGGCGGCGGCCGAATTCACCACGCGATGCGAACCATCGGGCTCGCCCGGAAGGCGCTGGACATGATGTGCGAACGGGCGCTCAGCCGCGAGACACAGGGCAGTCGGTTGTCGGACAAGCAGTTCGTGCAGGGCTACGTCGCCGACTCGTACGCCCAACTGCTGCAGTTCCGGCTGATGGTGCTGTACACCGCCTGGGAGATCGACAAGTACAACGACTACAAGAAGGTCCGCAAAGACATCGCCGCGGTCAAGGTCGTGATGCCCACCGTCCTGCACGACATCGCGTGGCGGGCGATGCAGGTCCACGGCGCGCTCGGCGTGACCAACGAGGTGCCGTTCCTCGGGATGGTGACCGGCGCCGCGGTGATGGGCCTGGCCGACGGGCCCACCGAGGTGCACAAGACGACGGTCGCGAAGCAGGTGCTGCGCGATCACCGGCCTGCGGAAGGCACCTGGCCGTCGGAGTGGATCCCGGCCAAACGGCAAGCGGCACAGGCGAAGTATGCCGACTACCTCGAACACGAGGTGGGCAACCTGTGAGCGACATCGACACAGCACGCCTCGCCGATTGGATGGACCGGGCTGCGTTGCCGGGCAAAGGCGAACCGCTGAGTGCCCGTTTCCTGTCCGGTGGCACCCAGAACGTCATCTTCGAGATAAACCGCGGTGAACACCGCTGCGTGCTGCGGATGCCGCCTCCCGGCGCGCCGGCTGACCGGGACAAAGGGATCCTGCGGGAATGGCGCATCATCGAGGCGCTGGACGGGACCGACGTCCCGCACACCGCGGCGATCGGTGTCTGCGACGACTCCTCGGTGCTGGGCCGACCGTTCTACCTGATGGGCTACGTCGACGGGTGGTCGCCGATGGACACCCACGGCAGGTGGCCGGAACCGTTCGACAGCGACCTGTCCTCTCGACCTGGGCTCAGTTATCAACTGGCCGAGGGCATTGCGCTGCTGTCCAAGGTGGACTGGCGCGCCAGGGGCCTGCACGACCTGGGCCGGCCGGACGGCTTCCACGAACGTCAGGTGGACCGCTGGATCGGCTTCCTCGAGCGGGTCAAGAACCGCGAACTGCCGGGACTCGAGGTCGCCACGGGCTGGCTGCGCGCGCACAAGCCGCTGGACTTCATCCCCGGCCTCATGCATGGGGATTACCAGTTCGCGAATGTCATGTACCGGCACGGGGCCCCGGCGCAGTTGGCCGCGATCGTCGACTGGGAGATGGGCACGGTCGGTGACCCGAAGCTCGACCTGGGGTGGATGGTGCAGTCATGGCCGTCGCTCACGCAAGGAGCGGATCGGGGCGAAGACACAGCCGACCCGGAGCCGTCGGAAATGGCGTATGTCGACATGGGCGGCATGCCGTCACGCGACGAGGTCGTCGCGCATTACGCGGCGGTGTCGGGGCGCCAGGTCGACGACCTTGACTACTACCTGGTGCTGGCGAAGTGGAAACTGGCCATCGTGCTGGAACAGGGCTATCAGCGCGCCGGTGACGACGAGAAGCTGCTGGCGTTCGGTCCGGTGGTGACAGAGTTGATGGCCTCGGCCGCCGAGCTGGCCGAGTCCACGGACTACCGGGGTTAGCCGCGCCGTGCGTGCTGCAGTGTGCCCGGTGCACGGGCCTCCCGAGGTGGTGCGCATCGAGGAGCGCACGACGCCCGGCGCCGGGCCCGGTCAGGTGCGCGTCCGAGTGGAAGCGGCGGCGGTCAACTACCCCGACGTGCTCCTGGTGGCGGGCACGTATCAGATCGAGGTTCCGCCCCCCTTTGTGCCGGGCAGCGAATTCGCCGGCGTGGTCGACGGAATAGGCTCGGGCGTCGGGGGTTTCGCCGTCGGTGACCGGGTGAGCGGGACCGGCATGTCAGGGGCGTTCGCGCAGGAGGTGGTGGTCGACGCGAAGGCCCTCGCGCACGTCCCGCACGGGATCGACGCGCGGACCGCCGCCGCGTCCGGGGTCGCCCACCGCACGGCCTACCATGCGTTGCGGTCAGTGGCGCGGCTACGCGCCGGCGAACGGCTGGTGGTGCTCGGCGCCGGTGGCGGGGTGGGTCTGGCCGCGGTGCAACTGGGTTCCGCACTCGGGGCCCATGTCGTGGCCGTGGCGTCCTCTTCCGAGAAACTGTCGGTCGCAGCGGGATACGGGGCGGCACAGGTGGTCGATCACCGAGAACGCGACTTGCGCGGCGCGCTCCGGGATTGTTTGCCAGCCGGTGCCGATGTGGTGCTCGACCCGGTCGGCGGGGCTCTCAGCGAGCCGGCGCTGCGCTCGCTGGGCCGGGGCGGGCGCTTCGTGACGATCGGGTTCGCGTCCGGCACGATTCCGAAAATCCCGTTGAACCTGGTGCTGATCAAGGGTATTCACGTGCACGGTTTCCAGTTCCAGGACGTGCCCGCCGACGAGTTCGACCGGAACGAGGCCGAGCTGCGTGAGTTGCTCGTCTCCGGCCGGGCGGTACCGCACGTCGGCGCGGTCTACCCGCTCGAGGAGACCGCGGCCGCACTGCGACTGGTCGCTGACGGTCGCGCCGTCGGCAAGGTGCTGATCGACCTGCGGTGAACCCTCAGCTGGCGGGTACCAGGTCGGCTGCCACCGAGGCCATCATGCCGCTACAGAAGATCTCGGCGGGGGCGATCGTCTGCCCGGCACCGGACGCCGCCGCCAGCGCCTGCGCTTTGAAGGCGCGGGCCGCCGCGCTGAGGCGGTGTTCGACCGGTCCCACGCTGCTGTTGAGATCGGACGGCACCGGCCCACCCCACAGGGTCACCTCGGTGGCGCCCTGGTCGAGCGCGCCGAGCACTCCGCGACGGACGCGGTCGTCGCAGCCGAACAGGTCGGCGGCCACCGCGACGGTCTGCGGGTGCGGCCGCTGTTCCCACGAGTCCAGCACAGACTCCAGGTCCGCGGTGTCGGCTCCGAGGATCTCCAGGGGGCGCACATCTTCGTCGCTGCCGACCAGCACGGTCACGTCCCAGCCCGCCATGACGCGGTCGTAGATCCAGCCACCGGCGAACCGCACCGCGTCCAGCACCGTCGGGGACACCACGTCCAGCCGGTACCTCATGTCGGTCTGGGCTGGGCCAGATCGCGGGCCAGCGACTCCGCGTACCCCTGGTACACCTCGGTCAGCGGGATTGAGGGATCGAGTAACCATTGGATCTCCATTCCGTTGATGAAGGCGAGAATCTCCGTGGCCTTGGTGGCCGCGTCGAAGTCATTGCGGTACAGCCCTTCTCGCTGACCACGAACGAGGAGGTCTTTGATGATGTCGGCCGCCGCGCGGTAACGCTTGTGCAGGCGATCGTGCAGCGGTGCATCGGGGGCGAGATTCTCGGCCAGCAGCACCATGAAGGTTCCGACCAGCTCGGGTGACCGTTCGAAGCGTTTGGGCACCCGGGTGAGCTCGGCGATGAGGTCGCCGGACCGGTCGGCGTGCGCGTCGTCGTCGGCGTCGCGCGCGTCGAGCACCGCGTTGAGCAGTTGCTCCTTGGACTCGAAATGGTGCAGCAGACCTGCGGGCGTGACACCGGCTTCCCGGGCGATCTGCGCGAGAGAGGTGCTGCGCCATCCGTTGCGCGCCAGCAGCCGCTCCGCCACGGCCAGGATCCGCTGGCGGCGGTCCTCACCTTTGGCGAACAACGTCGCGTACGGCCTCCTGGGTGATCCCAGATCCGGTCCGGCGGGCTCAGGGGCTGACACTGGTCTCCTCGGCGCTTAACCAACCTAGTGAACACACAGTAGGTAGGTTTGGCCGCTGTGACAAGGGTCTCAGCACAATTGGGTTTAGGCGGCCGTCACAGGGCCGACCAGCTGCAGGTCAGGCTGTTTGTCAGGCCAAATGCCAGTTACAGACCGAGCGACTTCGCGATCATCACCTTCATGACTTCGCTCGTGCCCGCGTAGATGCGGGCCACCCGGGCATCGGTGTAGAGCCGCGCGATCGGATACTCCATCATGTAGCCGTAGCCGCCGAAGAGCTGCAGACAGCGGTCGACCACCCGCTGCTGCATCTCCGTGCAGAACAGCTTCGTCCTTGCCGCATCGGCGCCGGTGAGCTCTCCCTCGACGTGCAGTGCGATCGCCCGGTCGAGCATCGCCTGGGCCGCTTCCACCTCTGTCGAGCAGGCGGCGAGTTCGAACTTCGTGTTCTGAAACGACGCCACCGGCGTGCCGAACGCCTTCCTGCTGCGCGTGTACTCGATCGCGGCGGCGATGGCCGACCGTGCCTGGGCCACCGAACCCACCGCCACCGTGAGCCGCTCCTGGGCCAGGTTGTGGCCCAGGTAGCCGAACGCCTCGTCCACGTCACCGAGCACGTTGGCAGCGGGAACTCGGACGTCGACGAAGGACAGTTCGGCGGTGTCCTGGACCTTGCAGCCCATCTTCTCCAGCTCGCGTCCCCGGGTGAACCCCGCCATGCCGTCCTCGACCACCAAGAGAGTCAGCCCTTTGCGGCGGTTGTCGGGATCGGTGGACGTGCGCGCGACGACGATGACCAGATCGGCCTGCATGCCTCCGGTGATGAAGGTCTTGGCGCCGTTGACGATGTAGTCGTCTCCGTCACGCACCGCGGTCGTGCGCATACCCGCGAGGTCGGACCCGGTACCCGGCTCCGTCATCGCGATCGCCGTCAACAGCTTTCCCGACGCCAGCCCGGGGAACCAGCGGTCACGCTGCTCGGCATTCGCGTAATGCAGAAAATAGGGCAGGATCACCTCGAGCTGGGTGCGCACCGTCGACAAGGTGACGAGCGCGCGTGCCGCCTCCTCCTGCAGCACCACGTTGTACCGGTAGTCGGGTTGTCCTCCACCGCCGTACTCCTCCGGGATGGCCACGCCGAGTATTCCGAGCTCACCCATCTGCTCGAAGACCTCGCGCGGCATCCGGCCGCCCTTCTCCCACTGCGGATAGTGGGGAACGACCTCCTTCTCGACGAAATCGCGTGCGAGTTCGCGGAAAGCCTCATGGTCTTCGGTGAACAGATCCCTACGCATGTCAGGACTCCTTGCCTATTTGACGAGTTCGACCAAGGTGGCGTTCGCGGTGCCCCCGCCCTCGCACATGGTCTGCAGCCCATAACGAATGCCGTTGTCCCGCATGTGATGAATCATCCGTGTCATCAGCACCGCACCCGAGGCCCCGAGCGGATGGCCGAGGGCGATCGCGCCGCCGAGCGGGTTGAGCCTGGCCTCGTCGGCGCCGGTGTCGGCCAGCCAGGCCAGCGGTACCGGTGCGAACGCCTCGTTGACCTCGTACACCCCGACCTCGTCGAGACTCACGCCCGCCTTGTGCAGCACCATCTCAGTGGCGGGAATGGGCCCGGTGAGCATCAGTATGGGGTCGGCACCGGTCACCGCTCCGGCACGGTACCGGACCAGCGGGGCCAGGCCCAGGTTCACCGCGTTCTCCATCGTGGTCACGAGCAGCGCCGCGGCGCCGTCGGAGATCTGCGACGAGTTGCCCGCGTGGATGACCCCGTCCTCGGTGAACGCCGGCTTGAGGCCGGCCAGTTTCTCGACGGTGGTGCCGCGCCGGATGCCTTCGTCCTCGGTGACCACACTGCCCGCGACCTTGCCGTCCCCGTCCGTCCCGCCCGTGGCTGACTCGCTGGTGTGCGCGATGAAGACGGGCACAATCTGGTCCCTGAACGCGCCCGCGTCCTGGGCCGCTGCGGCACGTTCGTGGGACTGCGCGGAGTACTCATCGAGACGGGTGCGGGAGAAACCCCACTTCTGCGCGATCATCTCGGCCGAGATGCCCTGATTGAACGAGAAATCCTCATAGCGGGCAAGGACTTTCGGCCCGTACGGCATGCCGGTGGCGCGTGCGGCGCCCAGCGGGACACGGCTCATCACCTCGACCCCGCCGGCCACCACCATGTCCTGCTGCCCGGACATGACGGCCTGCACGGCGAAGTCCAGCGCCTGCTGGCTCGACCCGCACGCCCGGTTCACTGTGGTGCCCGGGATGTGTTCGGGCCAGCCGGCGGCCAGCACCGAATACCTGCCGATGTTGCTCGACTGGTCCCCCACCTGCGAGACACAGCCCCAGATGACGTCGTCGATCATGTCCGCGCCCACCCCGGTGCGTTCCACGAGTTCGTTGAGTACCACTGCCGACAGGTCGGCCGCGTGCTGTTCGGACAGACCGCCCTTGCGCTTACCCACCGGTGTGCGCACGGCACCGACGATGACCGTCTCCCGCATGATCTCTACTCCTCATCCTTGTCGGTGGCGTCGTCATACAGGGCCCACGCCCCGGTGAACGCCGGATCGCGCTTGGCCGCGAACGCGGCGTAGGCCTCGCCCGAATCCGCGGTCGCGAAGTTACCCGGTTGCGCGCGCGCCTCGTTGGCCAGCGCCTCGCGCAGTGTCGCGTTGGCGCCGTCGTTGAGCAGAGCCTTGCTCTGCGCCAGCGCGAAGGGGGGCCCGCCGGCCAGCCGGCCGGCGAGGTCGTCGACGAACGCGTCGATCTCGTCGCCGGACTTGACCCAGGTGACGAGGCCCAGCGCGTGCGCCTCGTCGGCGCCAATCATGTCGGCGAGCAGCACCAGGCGTTTGGCCTGCTGCAGTCCGACGAGCCTGGGCAGCAGCCACGAACCGCCGAGGTCGACGGACAGCCCGCGTTTGGAGAAGATCTGGCAGAACCGTGACTCCGGCGTGGCGACCACCAGATCGCAACCGAGCGCCAGGTTCCAGCCCGCACCGACGGCGATGCCGGTGACCTTCGCTATGGTCGGCACGGCGAGCTCGTGCAGCGCCAAAGCCACGTCGGTGAGGCGGTCCAGCTTGTAGCGCGGATGGATCTGCTCACCGGTACCGATGTCGGCTCCCGAACAGAACGCGCCACCGGCACCGGTGAGCACCAGCGCCCGGATGCCGCGGTCCCGCTTGAGCTGCCGCAGGGCATCGGCGAGTTCGACCCACAGCCGGGCGTCGAGCGCGTTTCGCCGCTCGGGGCGGTTCAACGTCAGCGTGCGGACCCCGTCGCGGTCTGACGACAGCAGCACCTCCTCAGCCACGGTAGGCCGGCCCGATCACGCCGTCTGCCCGCAGCCGGTTCAATTCCTCTGCGCTGACCCCGATCTCGGTGAGCACGGCGTCGGTATGCTGCCCGAGTCCGGGGATCGCGCCCATCGGCTGTTCGAAGTCGCTGATCACCGGCGGTGGACGCAGCGCCTGGATGTCGCCTTTCGGTGTGGCGACGGTGCGCCACCGGTCGCGGGCGGCCAGATGCGGGTGCACCACGACCTCGCTTGGCTTGTTGTAGCGGGAGTTCCCGATCCCGGCCGCGTCAGCCGTTTTCTGGATGTCGGCCAGATCATGCCTAGCACACCAGTTTCCGATCGCTTCCTCGAGAATCTCGCGGTGCGCGCACCGATCGGAGTTGGTCGCGAAACGGGGATCGTCGGCCAGATCGGGGCGGTCGATGATCTCGCGGGCGACCCGCTGCCACTCGCGGTCGTTGGTGGTGCCGAGCACGACGGTCTGCCCGTCCCGGGTCGAGAACGCGCCGTAGGGCGCCACCGCGGGAGACCCGACGCCGAGCGGTTCCTGGTCGATGCCCGAATGCTGGGTGTAGGTCAGCGCGTACCCCATCACATCGGTCATCACGTCGAAGAGGCTCAACTCCACCGACGGTGCGGGCGTTGCCCCCGGTCGGTGGGCCCGCCCGTACAGCAGGGCCAGGATCGAGATCGCCGCGTACAGACCCGTGCTGAAATCAGCCATCGCGGGACCAGGTTTGGCGGGCATGCCCGGATAGCCGGTGATCGCACACGAGCCCGATTCCGCCTGCACCAGAAGGTCGTACGCCCGCTTGTGCGAGATCGGCCCGCCCGGGCCGTACCCGTCGATCTCCACCGGAATCACGTCGGGGTGCCGCACCGCGAGGTCTGCCGGGGCGATGCCCAGCCGCGCCGTCGCGCCCGGGGCCAGGTTGGACACGAACGCGTCGGCGCGGTCGAGCAACCGGTGCAACAGCTCCAGGCCCGCCGGCGACTTCGTGTTCAACGTGACCGATTCCTTGCCACGGTTGCACCACACGAAATGCGCGGCCAGGCCGCCGGGCCCGTTCACGACGTCGTCGTAGTCGCGGGCGAAGTCACCGCCGTTGGGGTTCTCCACCTTGATGATCCGGGCGCCGAAGTCGGCCAGCACACGGGTGCACATCGGAGCGGCCACGGCCTGCTCCATCGCGACGATGGTGACCCCGGCCAGGGGTGCCGCGCCGGTCTGAGGACTGCTCACCTGTTCAGATAACCATGCGGCCGTCGACCGGCGGCACCTGCCCGGGGTGCCGGGACGCCACGATCGTGCAGACCCACCTAGTAGCTCCTGGGCAGGCCGAGCACATGCTCGCCGAGGAAGTTCAGGATCATCTCCTGGCTCACCGGCGCGATCTTCATCAGGCGTGACTCACGGAAGTAGCGGGACACGTGGTACTCCTCGGAGTAGCCCATGCCGCCATGCAGCTGCAAGGCACGGTCGGCTGCTCCGAACCCGGCGTCGGCGCACAGGTATTTCGCCGTATTCGCCTCACGCCCGCAGGGTTTGCCGTTGTCGTACAGCCAGGTGGCTTTCCGCAGCACCAGCTCGGCGGCGTCCAGGCGGGCCAGCGAGTCGGCGAGCGGGAATTGCAGTCCCTGGTTCATGCCGATGGGCCGGTTGAACACGTGGCGCTCGTTGCCGTACTTGACCGCCTTCTCCAGCGCGACCCGTCCGATGCCGAGCGCCTCGGCTGCGATCAGCATCCGCTCGGGGTTGAGCCCGTCGAGGATGTACTTGAAACCCTTGCCCTCCTCGCCCACCCGGTCCTCCACCGGCACCATCAGGTCGTCGACGAAAAGCTCGTTGGAGCTCACCGCGTTGCGGCCCATCTTGTTGATCGGCCGGATGTCCACGCGGTTGCGGTCCAGGTCGGTCAGGAACAGGGTCATACCGTCGGTCTTCTTGGTCACCTGGTCATACGGCGTGGTGCGGGTGAGCAGCAGGATCTTCTCGGACTCAAGAGCTTTGGAGATCCACACCTTGCGGCCGTTCACCCGGTAATGGTCACCTTCGCGCTTGGCGGTGGTCGTGATGCGCGAGGTGTCCAGCCCCGCACCGGGTTCGGTCACCCCGAAGCACACGTGCAGGTCGCCGTCGACGATCCGGGGCAGGGTGCGGGCTTTGAGCTCGTCGGAGCCGTGCTTGACGACGGGCTGCATGCCGAAGATCGACAGGTGGATCGCGCTGGCGCCGTTCATCGCCGCACCCGAACGCGACACCTCTTCGAGCAACAGCGTGGCCTCGGTGATCCCGAGACCGTGTCCGCCGTATGCCTCGGGGATGGTCATACCGAGCCAGCCGCCCTTGGCGATGGCGTCGTAGAACTCCTGCGGGAACTGGTGGGCCTGGTCCTTCTCCATCCAGTAGTGGTCGTCGAACCTGCCCGCCAGTTCCGCCACCGACTTGCGGATCAACTCCTGATCCTCGGTCAGTTCGAAACTCATACCGCCCGGCATAGCTGCCTCTCCTCTGCTTCAAACCGCCGAAATCGCGTTCCACGCGGTCATCGCGCGACTTTCCGCGCATGGAATGCGATTTCGGCAGGGGCTTGCTCAGTCTTTGTTGCCCGTGATCGACTTGGCGCTGGCCGCGAAGTCGGCGAAGGTGGCGCCGGTCTTCTCCTTGTGGGATAGGGCTTGGATGGAGACGTCGTGTCCTTCGGCGGCTTTGCGTAGGGCTCCGACGGTGGCCTGGTCTTTGGGGATGTGGCTGAACGCGTCGAAGTGATACCAGCGCATCGCGTTCTGGTAG